>JAUXBD010000135.1 GCA_030619585.1 Desulfobacteraceae bacterium | reverse complement strand
GCCCCGTATTCAGAATTATTTGTATCGGTTTTTTCCAGCGTATCTTTTTTTCCCGGTTTTGTTTCCTGCTTATCCGTTTCCGCCTCAAGGTGGTTTCTAAGGTCTTTCTCCTTTAGAAACATACTTTCAACAGTATCTTCTTCATCTGCTGAGTCAAGAAGCCTGCGTTTTAAGACTATATCAGGTTCGATGCCTTTTGCCTGTATAGATCTTCCGCTGGGTGTGTAATATCTGGCAATTGTAAATTTTATCCCAGAGCCGTTCCTTAAGGGTTTTACAGTCTGAACAGAGCCTTTACCAAATGAGGTTGTTCCAAGGATAAGTGCCCGCTTGTGGTCCTGAAGAGCTCCGGCAACTATTTCAGAAGCGCTTGCGCTGCCCCCGTTTATTAACAAAACAATGGGGTAGTCCCGTTTTTTACTTATTGAATGTGCCTCGTAACTATTTGTGTGTTTTCCTAGGCGACCTTTTATTGAAAGGATTGTACCCTCATTAAGGAAAAGGTCTGAAACTTCAATTGCCTGGTTAAGAAGCCCTCCTGGATTGTTGCGAAAATCAAGGATAAGCCCTTTTAATGGTTTATCTCCTGATTCCAGGCCTTTCAAAGCTTCTTCCAGGTCATGGGTTGTTTTGTCTGTGAAATTGTAGATCCTGATATAACCATACCCGGGTTGAAGGGAAATCGATCTAACGCTTTCTATTGGGATCGCCGCACGAACTATTTTAAAATCAAGAGGCGCAGAAGATCCTTCACGCACGATAGTCAAAACAACGGAGGTCCCTTTGTGCCCCCTCATCTTTTTTACAGCTTCCCACAGCTTCATATCCTTTGTGGACTCCTGGTCCACCTTGATAATTATATCGCCTGATTTTATTCCCGCCTTGAAAGCAGGAGTGTCTTCTATGGGTGAAATCACAGTAAGAATTCCTTTAGGCATGGTGATAACTATTCCAACTCCTTCAAACTCTCCCTTGGTGCCCGTCTGCAGTTCCTGGAAAGCTTCCGGCGGCAGGTACTGGGAATGGGGATCAAGGCTGTTCACCATCCCCTGGATGGCGTTCTCTATCAAGTCTTCTGCTTTAACTTCATCAACATAGTCCTTTTCAATCTGCAAAATGACATCGGAGAATATGTCCAGGCGTTTGTACGTTTCATTACTGCTTGCCGAAAGGTCCCGGTAAAAACCATCTGTTGCTATTAGAACAATCGCTGATGTTATAGCTATCACAGAGATAGTTATCACCGGCAAGTAAACTTTTATAAATCGACTCATCTTGGGGATCATAAATTTGCTCCTTTTATCCTTTACTCAGCCATTCCGTGGGGTCCATGGGCTTTCCGTGGTGACGGACCTCAAAATACAACCCGGGCCCTGTCATCGATGCTGAATCGCCTACTGTACCAATAATTTCATCCATTCCAACGCTGTCCCCTTTAGACTTTAGGAGCCCGTTTGCGTGCGCATAAACGGTGTAGTAACTGTTTCCGTGATCAACAATGATCATATTGCCGTATCCCTTAAACCAACTGGCATAAAGAACCTGACCTGCAAAAACGGTCCGTATAGGGTCACCTCTTTTTGCCTTTATCTCAATGCCGCTTCTGAAATTTACAATACTAAATTTTGGGTTTTTGTAAGGCCCGAATAATAAAGTTATCCTACCTTTTACAGGCATTTTGAGCAAGCCTTTATAGAAAACAAATCCATTTTTTATTGTTTCTTGAGGTCTATCATCGTCTGCATGCAGTGTAACTATGGTTTGATCCAGGTCATTGGCTGCCTGGTTTAAAAAATCAATTGCAGCCACGCCCAAAGATTTTTTGTCACGTATATCTGCAAGTAGTGTTGTGCGTTGGGTTTTTTCACGGTCCATGATCCGGATCTTATCTCCCAGGTTCTTTTCAAGGGCAAGCCTCATTTTTTTCTGGCTTTTAAGGCTGCTTATAAGCTTTAAAAGTCTGGCCTTGTTTGCCGTATGTTCTTCTATAACATTCTCGTCATATTCAAGGATAAGCTCCATGGCTTTTTTACGACTGAGAACTTCATATATGGACTCGGCTGAGGCAAGAATGTCTGTTCTGCCCAATGTGTTGAGTTTGTAAAGGGCAACTAACCGTTTTGATGAATATTTTTCAGTTTTTTCTACCTCTTTTATAAGGTTTTCTGTTTTACTGATTGTTTTGTTTAACTTTTTCTCAACAACAGAAAGTTCCTGCTTTAGGGATAAAACATCTATTCTTGCTTTATTCAGTGTCTGTTCGATTTTATCAAGACCGCTGATGAGTTGGGCCTCTTTTTCAGTATACTCTTGAACTTCAAGCTTGCGTTCCCGGATTTTTAGGTCGATCTCTTTTTTACGTTTTATTGCTGCGGCTGTTTTTTTTCCCCTGTCGATACTCTCCTGTTTTTCATGTGCTTCCTGTTTGATAAGGGTATCATTTGTCTTGTCTCTGATTATTTGTATATACTTCTTTCTATTGCGGATATAACCGGTTTGACCTTTATATGATATTTTTAACCATCCGTCATCATGTTCCAGTATCTCAACCCTATTCCCTTTTTCTAAAACCATTAGGATCAGGTTTGTATGTTTTGGACCCATCCTGACATTGAGTTTTGCCGCTTTTACTATACCCATCTCATTTGACTGATATCCAGGCGCTGTACCGGGGACACACACCGGTATAATGCAGGCGGCAGCTAAAAGGATTATGTTTTTAAAAATTGTTTTAGGGATAAAAAACATCCCAGCCATCCGGCAAACATGCTGCATATTATTATCCCGAAAGATAGTTTGAAAGGAAGAAATCTGATACTAAAAAAATAGGAGGAAAAACCCTGATCAATATTGGATGAAATAATCCAAAAAGAGATAAACAGCACAGTGATTCCGATAATCCCTCCAATAGCTCCCTGTATAATACCCTCTATGTAAAAAGGGGCTTTTATGAAACCATCTGTGGCACCCACAAGGCGCATTATTTCAAATTCATCATGCCGTGAATAAAACAATAGCCGGATCGTGTTTGCCACAATAAAGACAGAAGCCATAAAAAAGACAACGCCCATTGCAATACCGATAAACCTGAAAAGCTGAAATATGTTTGTAAATCTTCCGATCAATTTTTGCCCGTACTCCACATCTTCCACAAGAGGATAGGATTCAATCCGGGCTGCAATGGCTTCAACCTCTTCCCAGTTTTCTATTGATGCTTTCAATTTCACTTCAATTGCGTCAGGAAGAGGATTCCCATTAAGGTCGTTTAGGAGCGATCTTTGCTGACCCATCTGGTTTTTTAACAGTTCTAAAGCCTCTTCTTTTGATATGAATCTTACATCTTTAACATTTCCGGTTTGCGCGATCTTTAATTTCAGGTCAAGTATCCGGACTTCAGGCGTATTTTTCTGAATGTATGCCATTATCCTGATTCCCTTTTTCCATGATTCCATTAAATCATTTGCATTGATAAAAAACAGGCTGAAAGCGCTTACAATAAGTATCGACAGGGTTATAATAATGATAGTGACAATATGCAGAAACTTGTTGTTATTCATGTCCTGGAGAGCGCGCCTGATAAAAAAAATCATATAACCTTGTCCTTATATGGTTATCACTTTTGGTGACTGTACATACCCCTCTTTAAGGTTTATTACACGGCTTTTGGTTGTGCGTATAAGCTCCCTGTCATGGGTGGCGATAATGACCGTGGCCCCACGTTTGTGAAACTTTTTTAACAGGTTCACTATAATTTCAGCTGATTGCGGGTCAAGGCTGCCTGTTGGCTCATCAGCAAGAATTATTTTGGGGTTTCCCACAACAGCCCTGGCAATGGCAACTCTCTGCTGTTCACCACCGGAAAGGCTGGGGGGATATGAATTGTTTCTCCCCTCCATGCCAACGATCCTAAGAACACTTTTTACCTTTTTCTGCACATAGCTTCGTTTGTTTCCGGCAGCTTCAAGGACCAGGGCTATATTTTCAAATACGGTTTTTGTGTGAATAAGCTTATAATCTTGAAATATTATCCCAAATGTACGTCTTAGAAACGGGATGTTTTTGCGTGTAATTCTTGAAAGGTTTTTTCCGTCTATAAGAATCTGACCTTGTGAAGCCGTTTCTCCAAGGTAAAGAAGTTTTAGAAATGTTGTTTTCCCGGCCCCGCTTGGGCCTGTAATGATAACGAATTCATTTTTAACAATATCAAGGGAGATATCTGAAAGGGCGCTTTTAGCTACAAAACTTTTAGACACATGGAACATCCGGATTAAATAATCAGAGTTGTTCTTTTCGATCATCGGGCCTCTCCGTACAGACACGTTTTTGAATTGACCTGCCCAAATTTAGCTGGTATGGATCTTTTCATGCTCAGGGAGTGCTGCAAACAGTTTTCCTTGCTAAAAGCCTTCACCGTACTCCAGAAGGGCTTCTTCCAAAAGCAAAATGGATTATGTGGAGGCTTTTTACCTAAATGTTAAGATAAAATCAACAATATTATTATATATACTAATGGTTTTTATTATAATCAAATTTCAAACTTAAGGCTTAATAATGAAACAGGAACTTATAGAACTTATCTGCGCTAAATCCTTTAAGTACAGTGAAACGCCGTCATTTAAACTGGTTTCAGGTAAAATGAGCAAGTTTTATGTTAACTGCAAGCCCACCACATTAAGTCCCAGGGGAATGTTCCTCACAGGCCATCTTGTATTTGAAGCTATTAAAGAGCTCAATGTTGATGGCGTGGGAGGGCTGACATTCGGCGCTGATCCCATAGCCATTGCAGCTTCCTTTGTTTCTGAAATAAAACAAAGTCCTGTTAACGCCTTTTCCATAAGAAAGACCAAAAAAGACCACGGCATTGTTAAATGGGTGGAAGGAGATATAACTCCTGGTGGTAGAGTTGTAATCATAGATGATGTTGCCACAACAGGCGAATCAACAATCAAAGCTATTGAACGGGCACGTTTAGAAGGATTTTATGTTGTAAAAGCTGTGATACTGGTTGACCGTCAGGAGGGGGGCGTCGAAAATATCCGCAAACATGTAGAAGACGTAACCTCAATTGTAACAAGGGATGAACTTATTGAAAACTTGTCTGTTGATTAGGGTACTATGTAGGTTGCACAGGTATCCACCGATTCCCAGACCGTTATACGTGATACTTTGATTCCAGGATCAGTAATCGATTTTTGCAACCGGGTTGTAATATAACGGGTAATGTTTTCCGAGGATGGATTTCCATCATGAAAACAATCAAGTTCGTTAAGGTACTTGTGGTCCAGGGTGTCCATTATTTTTGACAGATGCTGTTTTATCTCCCCAAAATCTATCAGAACACCGGCTTCATTTAATTTCTCTCCAGTTATACATGCCTCAACCTTCCAGTTATGGCCATGGAGGTTTTCACATTTTTTTGCCACCATCTTGAGTTGATGGGCTGCTGCAAAGTGGGTT
>JAUXBD010000199.1 GCA_030619585.1 Desulfobacteraceae bacterium | reverse complement strand
TTCTCTTTGTATATTGGTCCTTTTCAACACAACAGGCTTATAGGAAGATCTGCCTTTGGTGCTCGCTATCTTTTCAAAAAGCTCGTCCTTTGGGACATTTATGTATCCGGACAGTTTTTCAATTGTATCTTTGATCGGTTTTGCATCCCTTAAAATGATGCTCAAGTCAAAAGACGGGCGATTATCCACCAGCAGGTTTTCATTGCTGTTTCCATTACGGTCAAAAATCAGCCCCCTTGGAGGATCTATATATTGACGCCGAATGCAGTTGTTCTCTGAAAGCCGCCTGTACTCCTCACCTTCGATAACCTGAAGATAGAAAAGACGGATGAAAAGAATGACAAAGGCAGCTGCCACACAAAACATAACACCTGTGGCTCTTAGTTTAAACCAGTCACTATCTGCTGTTGCCAGGTAATATTTCACAAATTCTCCAACTCATTGTAGATATTGATTGACCCGAAATCTAGTGCAAGCCATTTCTTTCAGCCGACATCTCTTTAATCCATTTTTCCAGTCTTTGATGAATGCTGTTTGCAACAACAAGAAAAAAAGGACCTGTGATTATGACCCATAAAAGCTGACCAAATAAAATATTTTTTTTTGCAGGCACCCAAAAGCTCCAATCCGGTTGTGAAATTTTCATTGCCATAAGAAAAACAACATTTCCCATCAACACTCCTGCAAAAACCACTAAAGATAAAAGCAAAAGGTTACTCAAAGAGAAGAGCAAAAGGTTCCCTGCATGCAGATACAGTATTAGCCATCGCATTATTACAAACAACCAGAAATAGGTTGTTATATAAAGCCCGAAAGGCCCCCCTGAAATCGAATCCATTACAACCCCGAGAACAAGTATAACAGGCAAACCCTCAAAAAAAGGACGAAAGAGACCCAGATAGAGAGTAAACAGAATTAACAGATCATAAAACCTTTCAAACAATGGGAAATTAGGCAGAATTGTTGTTTGAATTATTATCAGGCTCAGGCATATGCACAAATAAAATAGATATGTCATAACTTGCTCACAAATTCATGATCCGGAGGTTTCAACAGCACAACCAAAACCTCTTCAAGCTTGTCAAAATCAACATATGGAGTAATTGTAACCTCCTGGAAAATACCTGAACTGCGTCTTACAATCCCTGTAACATGGCCTATGCGCAGCCCTTTTGGATAAACACCGTCCAACCCGGATGACACTACAGTGTCTCCCACCTTCACATCATTTTTACGCAATACATACTTGAAAAGACATCGACCCACAGATCTTCCCTTAATAATCCCCCTTGCTCGGGACCTTTGCACAAGCGCATCAACCGCGCTGTTAATATCTATAATTAAAAACACCTTGGAATACCGGCCTGAAACATTAACAACCTGCCCCACAATGCCCTCGGGGACCACCACAGGCATGCCTCTTTCAACGCCGTCAGCTAAACCTTTGTCAATGATTACGGTCTTGAACCAGGGGGAGGAATCCTTGCCGGTCACTTCTGCTGCAATCACTTCGCCTGTCTCGGTTTTCTTAAAATTTAGAAAACTGCGAAGACGCAGGTTGGAAAGCCTTATCTCATTGCACTGGTTTCTTATCTCAACAGCCCGGTTTAACTCTTTCTTGAGACGATCATTTTCCTTTTCGGTTGAAATAAGGAAAAAATAATATTTCCATATATCCCTTAAAGATATTATTGATCGGGTGGCAGCGGCCTGAAAAGGCCCTATAATGGCAACAGGTATTCGTCCGGCTCCTAAAGATTTGTGGGGCCGTCTCACAGTAATGGAAAGAAAAATCATACTGACGGCTATTAAAAATACCACCAGTACAATCAGCGCCGCCCTTTTTGAGAACATGAAATTATCTGATCATAACCTGTTTTAGGATTTCAATGTTATCAAGACACTTGCCGGTACCCAAAGCCACGGTTGATAACGGATCATCAGCCACAGTTATGGGGAGCCCGCTCTGCTCTCTAAGGAGTTTATCCAGGTTCTTAAGAAGTGCCCCGCCGCCGGTCAACACAATGCCGCTGTCCACAATATCAGCTGCCAGCTCAGGAGGTGTCTGCTCCAGCGCTATTTTCACTGTTTCTACAATGGCATCTATCTGCTCGGAGATTGATATTCTGATCTCTTCAGAGTCGATGGCGAGAATTTTAGGAATTCCGGAGACAAGGTCTCTTCCTTTAACCTCTATTGTTTCAAGATTCTGAGAATCAGGGTATGCGTTTCCAATTGTTGTTTTTATGATTTCCGCTGTTCTTTCACCAATCAGCAGATTATACTTCCTTTTTATATACTGCATAATTGCGGCATCCATTTTATCACCGGCAACACGAAGCGACCGGCTGTAAACAATGCCCGCTAAAGAGATCACCGCAACCTCTGTGGTGCCGCCGCCGATATCAACTACCATGTTACATGTGGGCTCCGTAATTGGAAGACCGGCGCCGATTGCTGCTGCCATGGGTTCTTCTAGAAGAAACACTTCACGGGCACCCGCAGATTCTGCCGACTCTTTAACTGCGCGCTTTTCCACCTGGGTAATTCCGGAAGGAACGGCAATAATCATCCGTGGCCTTACAAATTTTCTTCTGTTATGCACTTTTTTTATAAAATGGCTGAGCATCGCCTCGGTTACTTCAAAATCGGCAATGACGCCGTCACGCATTGGACGAATGGCCACAATATTTCCCGGAGTTCTTCCCAGCATATTCTTTGCCTCAAGGCCCACTGCAAGGACCCTGTTTTTCATCCTGCCGTCCAGGCGAACCGCAACCACTGATGGTTCGCTAAGAACAATCCCTTTGCCTTTAACATACACAAGGGTGTTTGTAGTACCAAGATCTATGGCAAGATCACTTGAAAAAACACCCAGCATTTTATTTAAAAATAAATTCATAACTCCTCATTTCCGCACAAAGGCACATCTTATGTGGTTTTTCAGGCAGAGCCAATCGACTCCGGCCTGAACCAAAAAACCGGGTTTTCTATAATTAAATAAGCGTTAGAAATTGTTACCAAAAACACCTTGCGATTACAAGGATAAAATACTTTCCATCACAACATTATGAATTTTCGGTCGGAATTCTCTAATTTTGATATTATCCCGCGTTGGATGAACACGGTTGGTTAAAAGTATCACGATAATTGACTGGTTAAGATCCATCCAAAATGAGACGCCTGTAAAGCCAAGATGCCCTACTGTTTTTTCTGAAAAAAGCCTGCCGCAACTTGAATCAGCCTGTGCGGGCATATCAAACCCAAGCGCCCTTTGGGCATCTTTTTGCCTGGCAAAAAAAACCTGCAGCACATCTTGTTGAAACAACTTAGTCTCAGGATGCCCGTTAAAAGTTGCCAAAAGTTCAGCAAGGAGAAGATTAACATCATGGGCTGTCCCAAAAAGACCGGCATGCCCTCCTATTCCACTTGTCACATAGGCATTGTCATCATGCACAGCACCCTTTAAAAGGATTTTGCGCCATGGACAAAGTTCAGTGGCTGCAAACTTTTGCCTGTGCTCTATGGTGTCATAATCCGATGAATTAAGATCAACAAAAAACAGGTTTTCAACCCCTATTGGTTTATATACATCTTTTAACACAAAACGGTCAAGGCGTATGCCAGATACTTTTTCAACCACCCATTCAAGAATCATAAATCCCAGATCACTGTACACCATCTTTCCGCCTATTGGATTTACAAGAGGTTCTGCCGCGAGCAGCTCTCTTAAACGGTTTTTTCTGTCAGCAGGGTCTAAATTTTTTAGTTCATTATAATAAGGACGATGATCAGGCAGACCCGACATATGGCAAAGAAGATCTTTTACTGTGATCTTTCCCTTATCATTGCCATTAAACCCCGGCAGAATTGATTCAAGATTCCGGGACAGATCCAGTCTGCTGTCCTGAACAAGTTTCATCACAGCCAGGGTTGTTGCAAGGGGTTTTGTAAATGACGCAAGGTCAAAAACAGTATCTTTTGTCATGGGGGTTTTTGAAAAAGTATCAGCCAGCCCGTATGACTCAAAAAATATGGGGGGACCTCCCTTTGAAACAAGCAGCACTCCGCCGGGGAAAACATTTTGGTATATGGCTTCTTTCATGAGACTGTTTATTTGTTCCATAATTATCTGCCGGTTGCCGGATCATGATACAAAAGCATATGACAATCTGTATCAAGAGTTGCCTTTACACCCAGTGGAATAGTCATGTTTCTGTTCCCATGGCCGATGGCAAAACCGCCCAGTATGGGGATATCATCCTCCCTGAAGATTCTTTCAACAATCCTTGCGATACCGTCAAAACTGCCGCAATCTTCAAAGGAACCCAGCACCAGACCGGCAATCCCTTTAAAACAACCGGCAAGCTTCATCTGTATCAAAGTCGGATCGTAGCCAT
>JAUXBD010000164.1 GCA_030619585.1 Desulfobacteraceae bacterium | reverse complement strand
AGCTTTGTTTATAGATAAACCCCCCTCTTTGGGAGATGCCCCTTCATATAATGCATCTGCCTATCTTGTGGAGTGCGGGGCAGGGCGCCTTCCGGGGGGAAACGCCCTTGAATGGAACTGGGAAAAAGCAAAAAGGTTTGGGGAAGAATACCCTCTTGTCCTTGCAGGAGGACTGTCTTTTGAAAATATCAAACATGCTGTTAGTGCGAGCATGCCTGATGCTGTGGATGTGAGTTCAGGTGTGGAGATAAAGCCCGGTAAAAAGGACCTTGCCAAAGTAGAATCCTTTATTGATGAGGTCGCCAGGTGCAATCTTGAAAAGCAATCAATCAAACAAAAGCTTGTGAAGATATTTTGACCAATTTTTGTATAAGGGGCTATGACAAACATGAAAACAGTTTTGCTTGTAGATGATGATAATGTAACCCTCAACATTCTTTCACGCCTGTTTCAACCCCATGCAGATAATTTCCAGGTTGTAACTGCTACTAACGGTAAGGAGGCAGTTGATACTATCAAGAAAGACAAGATAGACCTAGTTATAACCGATCTTCAGATGCCGGTGATGGACGGTTTCGAGTTTTTAGCCCATATGAGCGACAACCATCCTTCTATTCCGGTGTTTGTAATGACAACCTTTGGGGCCTCTGATGTTGAAAAAAGGGTAATCGAGCTTGGGGCCAGTAAGTATTTTGAAAAACCGATCAATCTTGACAATATAATTGAATGTATATTTGAAGAGCTGGACGCAGACACAAAAAGCCAAATATGGGGTATAAGTCTTCCTGCTTTTATGCAGATGCTTGATACAGAGGGTAAGACCTGTACCCTGACAGTAAAGTCAGATGATAAGGTTGGAAGACTATACTTTATAAAGGGCCGGATAAATGCTGCTGAAACCGGAGAGCTGAAAAAAGAGGAGGCAGTATATGATATGCTGGCCTGGGAAAATGCTGTAATAGAGATAGAGAATTTTAACAAAAAGAAGAAGACAGAGATCGAAACCCCGCTGATGAATATACTAATGGAGGGGCTCAGGCTTCAAGATGAAAAGACGTATTATGAAGATCTGCCTGAAGTTAAAGTCCTTATAGACAAGGATAACATAACGACTCTTAGTTGCCCAAAATGCGGACATTCATACACAGCTATTCTTAAGAGAAAGAAATAGAAGCCGTTTCAAAACCTCCCCTTTTGCCCAATTTCTGCGTCAGGCTCAAATTTTGATCCTCAAAATACTCTATGTATTCCTGCGGTTAAACCCGATTTAAAATTTGGTCGCCCTCCTTGAACTTGAACAAAATTGAAGGTCTTGAAACGGCTTCTAAGAAGTTTAAATCTCGCCGCAGAGGACTTCGTTCCTTCCATTTTTATATTGATAAAATTCCGCTAAACCAATTCAACCAAACAGACTCTTTATAAAATCTTCCACAGCGTCAACTCCTTTTTGATCCATTAACCGGATAGTTTGGGAACCAATCACTGCGATATCTGCTTTTCCTTTTAAAAAGTCTATATCTTTTTTATCTTTAACTCCAAACCCCAGGGCTATTGGGAGATCTGTCGCTCTGCGGCATTTTGCAAGGTACTTGTCCAGTTGCCCTGAAAATTCCGTTTCTTTGCCTGTGACGCCCTTTCTTGCAACGCAGTAGATAAATCCTTTTCCAAAGGATGAAAGGTATCTCATACGCTCTTCCGGGGTTGTAGGGGAGAAAATAAAAATGGGTGCGAGGCTGTTATCCTCCATCGCCTTGAGATACTCCTCGCCCTCTTCAGGGGGAAGGTCCGGGACAATAGCGCCCTTAAAACCTATCTCTTTTACCTTTGTGGCGAAGCTGTCCACACCGTATTTAAAAAGAATGTTGTAGTAGCTCATAAACAAAAAAGGGATATCAAAAGATTGTGCGGCCTTTTGGGCAAAATCAAAACACTTTTTTACAGTGGCGCCTGCTGCAAGGGAGCGCTGATTTGCGTGAAGAATTACAGGACCGTCTGCAATGGGTTCGGAAAAAGGGATCTGCAGCTCCATAAGGTCAACATTCGCCTTTACCATTTTTTCAATTATCCGTAATGAGTCATCGAAAGTTGGATAGCCGATAACAATATGGGTCATCAGGAGGATCTCTTTCTCTTCAAGTCGCTTTTTCAGGTAAGATTCAAGCATTATATTCCTCCGCCTTATTTTTTATGAATTCCATCCATTTTGGATCTTTAAATGCCTCTGCAACAGTGAAGATGTCTTTGTCGCCTCTGCCGGACTGGTTGATAATGATGGCCTGATCTTTTGAAAGAGAGGGCGCCTCCTTAAAGGCCTGCACAAAAGCATGGGCTGATTCAAGGGCCGGGATCAGCCCCTCTTTTTTAATCGTTAGAGATAGAGCCTCAATTACCTCTTTGTCGGTTGCAGCCTCAAAACGAACACGTCCTGTTTCCTTAAGATGGGCCAATATGGGTGATACACCCACATAATCCAGGCCTGCTGCTACACTGTGGGTTTTTTTCATCTGTCCGTCGTTATCTTGAAGAAAGTATGTTTTATATCCTTGAGCTACTCCTATGCTTGCATCTTTTGAAGAAAGCCTTGCTGCATGTTCTCCTGATTCCAACCCTTTTCCTCCTGCCTCTACACCAATGAGATCAACATCGTCCTCCATAAAATCGCTGAATATTCCCATTGCATTAGACCCCCCGCCCACACAGGCATAGATTCCGGCAGGGAGTTTCTTTTCCGCTTCCAGTATCTGCTTGCGAGCTTCTTTTCCAATGATTGACTGGAAATATGTTACCATTTCCGGGAAAGGGTGGGGGCCGCATGCGGTTCCAAGCACATAGTGGGTTGTGTCCATATTAGCTACCCAGTCACGAAAAGCCTCATTAATGGCGTCTTTTAGTATCCGTGTTCCTTCCCGTACAGGGATAACTTCAGCTCCCAGGCGCCCCATCCAGAAAACATTGGGACGCTGTCTATGTACATCAACCTCTCCCATATAGATGGTACATTTGTATCCAAATCTGGCTGCCATTGTTGCGGTGGCCACTCCGTGCTGGCCGGCTCCCGTTTCAGCAATGACCCTGGTCTTTCCCATCCTTTTTGTCAGAAGCCCCTGTCCCATAACATTATTTGCCTTATGGGCGCCGGTGTGATTCAGATCTTCGCGTTTTATATAGATTCGCGAACCTCCAAACATATCGGTCAGGTTTTGGGCAAAAGTCAGAGGCGTAGGCCTGCATGAGTATGTGGACATAACATCTGAATACTCCTGCCAGAAGCAAGGATCAGACTTTGCCTTTTCGAATGTTTCAACCAATTCATCAAAGGTAGCGACAAGGATTTCAGGAAGAAATGCCCCGCCAAAACCATCGTAGTATCCACGATCAAACATCTTGTACTCCTCCTATTATTTGAGAAAAAACAAACTGATCCGTTCGGCAGAAAAGTTCCGAATAGATTGCGTTTTTTGCCTGGGCAAAATTGAGAAAACGTTTCACCATAAGAATCGGTGTGTCTGAAGAGACAGAAAGGTTTTTTGCCCGTGTTCCGTTCAGGTATCCTATCCTAAAGTTTTGCTTTCCATCTGTGGGTTGCATATAATACTGTTCGTCAACTATCTGCGAGAGCGATTTGCCAGACAGATCTATCCGGTCAATTCCTAAAAAAAGTGATGGGTCAAGGTAAATATCTTCAATGAGCACCGGTGTTTTTTCTGCGGTGCTTAGCCTTGTGAGAAAATATGCCTTTCTGTTGGCAAAGGGGTTTTCCAGGTCAGATTCAATTTGAATAAGCCTGGTTTTTTCCAGTATGCTGGTGGTAATTGATATCCCTTTTTTGTGAAAAGATGTTATTGTGCCTGCAAGGGAGAAAAGAGCTACCTCTTTTTGCTTTTTTTGTACAAAGGTCCCCGAACCCCTTTTCCGAACAAGCAACCGTTTACGAATTAGAAGATCTGTTGCCTGTCTTGCTGTGGGGCGGCCAATGCCGTAAATTTTCGCAAGGTTGTTTTCAGAGGGAATCCTTGCCCCCGGCTGGTATTCACCCGAACGTATCTTTGTCAGAATTATGTCTGCAAGTTGATGGTACAGGGGAACAGGCGATAGAGGATTAAGCTTTTCTATTACGTTTTTCATGGTTTTTTATATCTTTCTAAAGAGTAAAGCTGATTATTATAAAACAATAAACTAATATTGGTAAAGTTGTCAAGACAATTTATCTCTAATTGTCTTGTGATACAGGACATAATTTCAAAATGGGTTATATTTTGAGGAATGGTTTACTTTCCGAAATTAAAGACAAATTAACCGATACAATTTTTTTTAAGGACATATGTCCTATTTTATAATACTTTAAAGGGTTATTGAAGTATTAAACTTTTTTTTAACTTATGTTCAACTATTTGAAATGTTTTAGCATGTTCCAGTTTGTTGTTGAAGATATCCTTTAAGAAAAGGGTTGGCTCGATTTTTGTATAAGTATTTGTATAGTAATAAATAGGTTAAAACCAATCTTAAATTGCAGCCTTTTGCTCACAGCTCACAAATTGTACCAGCCGATTAATCTATTACCATATCAGTATCCCTGTGCTAAAAAATTACAATCGTTTGGTTGACTTTATCTTCATGTTAATTTTTTAGATAGGAGTTAGGCTTATATGAAAGCTGAAAAAAACATTCTTCTTTATTCACCACCGGAAAATAGTGCAGGGATAAGGTTGCAGGGTGCTGTTGCTGCTGTGGTTTCATGGAATAATATTACAGTTATTCAGAAGGTTGACAGTCTTTATAATATCCTTCGTCAACCTCAAAACAAAATAGAAGCTGCGGTTATTCTGGCTTCAAGTTGCAAAGACCTAAACGATCTTTCCGGCTTCCGTGATCTGCTCCATAGAAACCGCATAATACTTGTTTT
>JAUXBD010000168.1 GCA_030619585.1 Desulfobacteraceae bacterium | reverse complement strand
CCTCTGGGGAACAGTTGCAGGTGGCGGCGAGGGCACAAGATATGCGATCATTGAAGACCAAAAAGAGCGCAAACAGAAGCTATACTTGGAAGGGATGACTGTGGCAAGTGCAACAGTAAAAAAGATTTTGCGTAAACAAGTGGTGCTGAGTATAGACGGTAAAGATCAGATACTTGAGATGATGAAGCTGGAAAGCGGGAAAAAACCAAAGTATGGCGGTAGCCGCAGGGCAGGAGTGAGGCCGAATATTGCAGGGTCATCCAGCAAGATACAACTAAAGCGGTCCACGATTGACGATGCCATGGGTAATCTGGGCGAACTCATGAAACAGGTGGCAATAAGGCCCCACTTTAAAGATGGAAAGCCGGACGGCATTATGCTTAGCAATGTAAAATCAAAATCCATTTTCAGAAAGATGGGGCTGAGGAACGGCGATATTATAATGGGTATTGATGGTGAGGATATAAAAACGGTTGATGATGCTATGAAGTTTTACGAAAACCTGAAATCATCTTCCAACGTTGCCCTTCAGATAAAAAGAAGGGGAAAGCCCAAGAACATCGAATTTAATATTCAGTAATGGTGAATATGGGTATGAAAAAAATTAGAGCACATTTCAAAATCATTGTTTGTTTCATTTGCATGGTCATGGTCCTTCCGGTGGGTTTTTCCGAAGCACAGTCAAGCGCAAAGCCGGACATAAAACCAGACATAAGATCATACGTAAGACCAGGCGGAATACCTGATTTAAGGCCGGATATAACGCCTGGTAAAACAGCAGCGCCGGAAAAGAAAGATAAGGGAGCTGTTAAAGAAAAGGAGGAAGAACAGTTTGTATCAATGGATTTTAATAATGTTGATATAGGTCTTTTTATCGAATTCATCAGTGAGCTGACAGGAAAGAATTTTGTTATTGATAACAAGGTAAAAGGAAAAATCACCATAATATCCCCTGCCAAGGTATCCTTAAATGAAGCATACAAGGTGTTTGAATCGGTTCTTGAAGTGCATGGGTATGCAACGGTACAGTCAGGGGAGATAATTAAAATTGTATCATCTCCGGATGTGAAAACCAAAAATATTGAAACAATGCTGAAAATGGAGGCAGAGTCTGTTGATGACAGGGTTGTCACCCAGATTGTTGCATTAAAATATGCCGACCCCAATGAAATCAAGCGGCTGTTTTCACCCTTTGTTTCAAAAAGCAGTGTGATTCAGGCATATGCACCCACAAACACCCTGATTGTAACCGATGTGTATTCAAATATCGAAAGGCTGCTTAAAATCCTTAAAACAATTGATATCACCGGGGTGGGTCAGGAGATATCCATTATCCCTGTCGGACTCGCAGATGCTGTAAAGCTTGTAAAGCTTTTAACAACCGTTTTCAAATCATCGAAAAAAACGGCAAAAAAGGGGCGCAGCGAACGAGATATAAGCTTTGTGGCGGATGAAAGGACCAACACTATTGTTGTGGTTGCCAGCAAGGTCGATATTGACCGGGTTGAAAGATTGATCAAGATGCTGGACAAGGAGGTGCCGAAAGGCAAAGAGAAGATCCATGTGTATTACCTTGAAAACGCAACAGCTGAAGATCTTGTAACGGTTCTTCAGGCTCTTCCCAAAAAGACAACCGGCTCAACAACTGCCAAGGGAAGAAAGACACCGGTTGTGTCGGAAGCAGTTAAGATAACGGCTGACAAGGCAACCAACAGCCTTATTATAATGGCTGAAAAGGATGATTACCTGGTCCTTGAAGAGGTGATAAAACAGCTGGATATACCAAGATCCATGGTCTATATCGAGTGCCTTATCATGGAAGTAAATGTCAGCAAGAATTTCTTTTTCGGCACAGAATGGAAAGTGGGAGAAGAAAAAGAGATAAGGGGTGAGCCGGGGGCGATCGGCGGTGGATTCAGCGGATCCACAAATTATGGTATGACAGACGGTATATCGGGACTAAATGCCAAGTCACTTCTTGGCGGGGGGTTGATAAGTGATTTTCCTTCAGGGTTTTCAGTTGGCGTAATGGCCGCCCCCATAACAATTCAAGCCGGTGACACCAGCTTAACTTTTCCCAATCTTGGCGCTGTGTTCAATGCATACAAAGAAGATGATGATGTGCAGATCCTGTCAACACCCCAGATCCTCACCACAGACAATGAAGAGGCCGTAATAACAGTGGGCAAAAACGTCCCCTATCAGACATCGGCAACTGTGTCCGGTAGTGACCTGTCAACCCAGTCATATGAATACAAGGATGTGGGAGTCACCCTTAAGATTACTCCCCAGATCAGCAAAGGTAGAAAGATCCGACTGAAGATTTTCCAGGAAACATCCAGGTTGCTCGGTACATCCACCAACAACCAGCCCACCACCTTAAAAAAGACAATTGATACGACAGTGGTTGTTGATGATAAAAACACGGTGGTGATAGGAGGGCTGATAGATGAGAGCCATCAGGAAACCAGTTACAAAGTGCCATGCCTTGGCGATATCCCTATACTGGGATATTTTTTCAGTTCCATTGGAAAGGCCGGTGAAAAAACCAACCTTTACGTTTTTCTCACCCCCACGGTGGTGGAGAGCGCAGAAGAGATAAAAGAGATTTACAGAAAAAAGGAAAGGGAGATGAACGAGTTAAAAGAGGGCATTATAAAGATGTATAACGGTGAAAAAGATGAAAAGCCTCAAACAAAGCAACAAAAAAGAAAAGCAAAAATATCAGAGTGGATTGTGCCGTAATATGCTAATACATTATGGGTGTAGATAACTTTTATTTGTTACAATAATGTAGTCGGCAATTTTAGCTGATAAATAACACAAAAAGTTTAAACAGGAAAAAGAAGGATGCTCAATCTTTCACAGATACTTAAAGACAGTTTCAATATTTCAGACGGGGTTTTTCAGGAGGTCTTGAGAACAAGGGATGAAACAGGGGGCAGTGTGTGTGATATCCTTGTTGAAAAAAGACTGATCTCCGAGACGCAACTTCTTGAAACTTTGAGCCGCCAGTATGATATCCCTTTTTGGCCTGAACTTTCATTAGCTGATATAGACACTGATTTCACCAGTCGGGTACAGATTCAATTTCTGAAAAGGCACAATATGGTGCCCTTTGGAACTTACAGACGGCAAGAGGGCGTAAACAATAAGGATGAACAACCGGATCAAAAACAATGTGTGATTGCCATTAACAATCCGGCTGACTTTCAGCCAATGGACGATCTTGCCAGGATTCTTGAGTTGGAAGATTACCAGGTTGTTCTGGCAGAAAAAGGAGATATCCTGGCTGCCATAAATTTTTGCTATGATCAAAGCCGGGATTCAGCCCAGCAGCTGGTGCAGGACATGGAGGAGAACGCCAGTTCCATCATAAGCGAGATAGAAGAAACAGCTGATCTTCTTGACGACACCAGCGACGCCCCTATTGTCAAGCTGGTTAACTACATCATATCCCAGTCCATAAAGGCCCGTGCAAGTGACATACACATAGAACCTTATCAGAACACTTTTAACGTTCGATACCGTGTGGACGGTATTCTTTATGATCTTGTGGCACCACCCAAGCATATCCAGTCTGCATTGATCTCCAGGGTCAAGGTTATGGCAAAGATGAATATTGCAGAAAAGCGACTTCCCCAGGACGGGCGAATAGAGGTGAAAAAGGGTAGCCAGGATATTGATATTCGTGTCTCCACAATCCCCACTGCCTTTGGAGAGCGCGTGGTTTTAAGGCTTTTAAATAAGTCCAGTTCTCTTTTAAGCCTTGCAGACCTGGGTTTGGATTCCGGCAAACTAAAAATACTTAAAGAACTTATCAAAGCCCCAAACGGTATTATACTTATAACAGGGCCCACTGGAAGCGGTAAAACAACCACTTTGTATGCTGTTCTATCCTCCATCAACACCACGGATATCAATATTATAACCATTGAGGACCCCATTGAATATCAGCTAAACGGAATAGGCCAGATACAGGTTAACAGTAAAATAGACCTTACTTTTGCAAGGGGCTTAAGATCGATATTGCGACAGGACCCGGATGTTATCCTGATCGGTGAGATCCGTGACATGGAAACAGGGGGGATTGCTGTCCAGTCAGCTTTGACCGGGCACCTTGTGTTTTCCACAGTTCATACAAACGATTCAGCCGGCGCAATTACCCGTCTTGTTGATCTCGGGATCGAACCGTTTTTGATCGCCTCTTCTGTGATAGCGGTTATAGCCCAAAGGTTGGTGCGGGTCCTTTGTAAGAACTGCAAACAGCCGTATACTCCTGATGAAATAGCAATGGAGAGCCTTGGAATAACTAAAGCGGATATCTCAAACGGCTCTGTTTTCTACAGGGCAAAAGGGTGTGAAAACTGTTTTAAAACAGGTTATGTGGGCAGGATAAGTATTTTTGAGATCATGGTTTTAGATGAAAAACTAAAGACAATGATACTTCGGACACATGATTCAAACCAGATAAAAGATGCGGCCATAAAACAAAACATGATTACCCTTCGCGAAGACGGCAAGACAAAAGTTATAAATGGCGTAACAAGCATTGCAGAGGTGCTTAGGGTTACGCAGATGTGATGCACTAAGGGATTAGAAAATAAGAAGTTGAGAAGATAAGAAGATGACTCCGCTGAAGATAGCGTGATTTATACGTAATTTTAACTTGTTATGAAGATTTGGGTGAGATTTAAGATGCAAAAAATTGAACATCGAACGTTGATAGTCTCGTAAAAAGTCCCAATTCCGTCACTCCGGCGAAAGCCGGAGTCCAGAAGCTATTGAAATACTGGATTCCGGTTTTCACCGGAATGACAACAAAGGTATTTT
>JAUXBD010000015.1 GCA_030619585.1 Desulfobacteraceae bacterium | reverse complement strand
TCTATATTTGTAACTAAATGCCCTTTATCCTTTAACATCCTGCATGTTCTTTCAAGGAGCTTAATACTGTAGATATCTTTAAAATCCGGATCTGTATCAGGAAAATGCTCGCCGATATCACCCAGCCCCGCTGCGCCTAAAAGCGCATCACAAATCGCATGGACTAGCACATCTGCATCTGAATGCCCAAGCAGCCCTTGTTCAAAGGGAACTTCGACTCCTCCCAGGATCAGCTTTCTTCCTGTCACCAGCCTGTGTACATCATGCCCCATACCGATACGCATCATAAACTCCCTCACTTAAACTGTTTTTACCCCCCCATCCTTTTCCCTAAACCTCTGCATCCATGTTAGCAGTGGTTTTTATAACATAAAAACATCAAGTCGTAAATTCACATTTGACCTGAACGCTTTTTCTTTGCTTATTTCTTTTTATGAGAGTTATCAACAGTTTCTGTTTCTTTGAAAGTCAGTAGCATGAATCGCTTCCGGTCAAATCCACGTTGCAACAACGATATTGATTTTTAGACTAACATGAAATATTCATTGGTTGAATCTGTTTTATCGGATAAACTGATTTAGCCCTTACTTTACTGATGAAACTAATGAAGCAGATATGGTTAATCCAATCGATTTAAGTTATC
Organism: Desulfobacteraceae bacterium; assembly: GCA_030619585.1. Taxonomy (GTDB): domain Bacteria; phylum Desulfobacterota; class Desulfobacteria; order Desulfobacterales; family SURF-7; genus JAUXBD01. Next base: position 9,060 of record JAUXBD010000015.1, on the reverse strand, counting down.
TAATATTTCTTTTTTGGCGAGACATTAAATCATGAACCGATATTTATACATGGCAAAGGTTATTATACTGGGACTTCTTACCGCCCAGGTTATAGCTTTCATTCAGGTCTATACTTCCAATATCAATCTCTATCAAACACTTGTCACAGTAAGGGAGGCGGGTTATCTTTCTGTGCCGAATCTTAACGTGACACCTAGTCTAAAAGAGTTTGGCCCTGCTTTTTTAGGGGGGCTTTTTTTTACTTTAACAGTTGGTGCGGGCCTTAGTGTTGTGTCATTGGTTTTAGCATGGATGTGGGATCGTATTTTCGAAAGAGAAAGACTGCCGCTAATTCTGATTATCTTACTTTGGGTTGCACTTCTATTGGGCGTGAATCTAAATCGCTTCTCTTTATTAAATTCCGCCTATATTCTTTTAGTACCTGCGGTGGTTGCTTTTGCAACATTGAGGTGGCTGCCTGAAGATTCGGGAAGAGGCGGCTTTTGGGGAACGGCTGTTCATTTGATCCCTTTTATAATGCTGTCCATTTTGTGGGGGGGAGTCATAGAAAAGAGCGTTTTTATAAATATCAGGGATAATATTATGTTGTCCAACCCTGCAGGAGCAAGGATCAATCAGTTCTACTATAAATACACTCTTTATCCTGCGGAGATTATCAAACCATTTGGACAAAAGACCATAAAAACCTGCAGGGTTGAGGGTATTGAGAAAAAACATGTTGGTCGAACCCTTGAAAAAGTGTTGCTGAGATATAACTATCTTATAATAGGCGGCACAACCCGGGTTGATCTTGAAGTAAAAAAGGAGAAAGATGTTTTATTATTAAAAAACAGAGGAAAAGAGATTCTGAAAACCAGCACAAAAGAGTTCTTTTCAAAATCAGGAGACATGCTGAAGGAGTTTTCCCAAAAAACCGACCCAAACGGTTTGTTCAGGCAGATTATATTTCTTTCCCTTTTGATAGGGCAGCCGATTATTATATATATACTGTTCTACACTATGTTTTCTCTTCCATTTGCAATTTTCTGGGAGTTCAAAACAACCTCCATTGTTGCCTCAGTACTCTGCCTGTTAACAGGTGTTCTACTGCTTATGCCCCTTTTTCAAGGCAAAGCAATTCAAATCGCTGAAGATGAGCTTGGCCTGGTAATTGAGTCAGGAGCTTCAAAGGAGAAAGTTGCCGCCCTGAAAATGATCGGAAGGAAAAAGCTGGATGTGGGTTCATTTCCTGCTTATAAAAAGATACTTCAAAGCTCCAACGTCCCCGAACGTTACTGGCTTGCAAAAGCAATGGGGACAAGTATGAAACCGGAAACCTATGAAGATATCATAGCACTCCTGGATGATACAAATCTCAATGTTAAATGTATGGCGTATCATGCCCTGAGTAGAAGAAGGGAGAAAAGAAGTATTAAAGAGATATTGAAAAGGATAGAAACCTCAGATCACTGGTATGAACAGTTGTATGCATACAATGCATTAGGAGTCCTTGGATGGAAACAGAGAAGATCGAAGCAAAAATAATTTCCTTAGCTCTTGTGTCGATAATTGTAGTTGAACTTATCACAGGCAAAGTGATGGGATCGGCCACAAGGGATCTGTATTACCTGATACAGGGAGCAGCGAGAGTTATTGATATTGTTTTGATTGTTCTGATAGTTGTATTATGGGGCAAAGGGCTTTCTTCCATAGGACTGGAAAAGTCGGGAATCCGTAAAGGGATCATAAAGGGATTGATGTGGTCTGCGGGCTTTGGAGTTGTCACAGCCATTGGCTTTTTAATACTGCATCTGTGCGGCATAAACCCTTTTACGCTTTTTCAAGGAAATCTTCCAACAAAACCCCTTGATATAATCTTCTGGTTTATTATTGCCGGAGTTATCGGACCGGTTGCAGAGGAGCTTCTTTTCCGTGGCGTCCTCTATGGTTTTTTCAGAAGATGGGGAATTTTAACCTCTCTTGTTGTAACCACCATGATATTTGTCCTGCTTCATTCACCATCAGGGATTCCTGTACCCCAGTTGGTGGGAGGTGTCGTGTTTGCCATTGCATATGAAATTGAAAAAAGCCTTATGGTTCCTATCATTATACATATCCTGGGCAATTCCGCCATCTTTGCACTTTCGTTTATCAAACTATAAATTACTTCACATTAAAAAAACATTAAAGCTATGGCGACTCCGGCGCCAATGGGTATAATAGCGTGCCGGCAGCAAGTCCGAACGGATCGTCACTAAACAGGATCTGTAGCCCACTGAACACAATACCGCCTTGCCCATCTTCAAGCCCCGTAAATAATTTGTCTGCTAAATCCGCTAAAAGGATGACAAATGCATCTTCTAAGACCGCATTATTCGAATCACCGTATAAATCATTATAGTTAGTAAACGCGGTGCTATAAGAATCTTGGAATGAGGCCTGAAATCGCATGCTTGTTTCAACGTATATCATTTGTAATTCTAACTGTTGTACTGGTAGGGCAATACCGGCACCGATACAATCGACAACTGCCCCGGCTTTTGACTCTAAATCAGTGAGATAATCCACCTCGCAATTACTATAATAACAAGCTACCAGGGCGTCTGTATCTGATAATGGTCCAGTCACCATACAATCCTGAAGGCAAATTGCTAAATTGGGGTCGGGGTCCATGTCGTTTTGGTCCATGCAGTCTATCGCAAATTGGGGTACGGCAACGGTTCCACAGCCTGTCATAAAAATAAATATTAACGCCATAGCCATAGTAAAGAATGTAATACTTTGTTTTAATAGTAACTTCATAACTCCTCCTTAGCATCAAAGCTGTTTAATATCTCCTGAACATTTCAGTATCCTGTCATTTAAATCCACTATACTCATTAGATTCCCTCCAAATTCTATCGATTAAATAGTTTTTTCCTTTTCCCGGAATCAGTATATAATTTGCAACAAGCATACCAATGTTTTCAAAACGACATAACATATTGTTTTACAATTATTACTAAAGGATTACAGGGATAGGCCATCAATATTAATGTTTACAATTAAAGTTGTATTAAATCTATGACAATTTCCATAACCACCCGGTCAAATTAGATTTATACACAAACAACTAAAGTTGAGGACACAACTAAAATTTCAGTGATTCCAGGGGTAAACGCATTTGGAAATGTTAGAAATTATAAACCAGTAAACGATTATCTTTTTTTCCATTTCGCCCCTTTACGGTCTAATGGCAACCCGTCCTGATGCGACCCGTATTCAAACCATTATACGTTTTTGTTTCACCATAACTTTTAAATTTAAAAACAAGTTGGCTTAAAACGATCTATATTCATCACCCCATGATTATATACTTGTAAAGAAGAAAAAAATTTAATATTGATAGACTCATAGAAAGTCACGATTCCGTCACTCCGTCCCGTATCGGAGTCCGGGATGACGGCCATAAAGGAATGCAGAAGCTATTGAAATGGCTGGATTCCGGTTTTCACCGGAATGACAACAAATTTCAGGATCAATCATGGAGGCACAAAAAAGATGACAAATAGATATTTAAGCAAACTGGTCTGTTTTACAGTGATTCTTTTTGCCATGTCCACCACTTCCTGGGCAGGACAGACTGTTACAAAAAGTGTCAAAAAATGGGCCAAAAGGGCCGTTAAGCAGGAAAAAGCCCTTAAGACAGTGAGCGCCCCAAACACACTGGCTGTCCTTTATTTTCAAAACCAGACAGGCATGCCCGACCTTGACCTTTTGCAAAAAGGTCTTGCTATTATGTTAATAACGGATCTTTCCAAGCTGGAAAAAATACAGGTGGTTGAAAGGATAAAAATCCAGGCAATTGTGGAAGAGTTAGGCTTTGGAGAAAAAGGTCTGGTTGATCCAAAAAGCACCGCCCATGTTGGCAAACTGCTGGGAGTTGAATACCTGGTTGGAGGTGAAATTATCAAAAAAAAGGCGGGCAATTTCCAGTTTTCCTCAAATCTTTTAAAAGTTCCTTTGGAAAAAATTTTCGGCCAGCCTGAAGTAAAAGGAAAACTCATTGATCAACTGTTATCAATGGAAAAAGAGCTTCTCTTTGAAATCATAAAAACCTTAAAAATCGAAATCTCCCCCTCGCTTATGGCAAAGCTGAAAAAACCCCTTTCAACAAATATAAATGCTCTTACGAATCTTTTCAGGGGAGTAGAAAACAGTGACCGTGGAGATTATAAAAAGGCTGATGAATTTTACAACAAGGCTCTTAAAGCTGATCCGAACATGACGGTAGCCAAAGATGCTTCTTTAGAGTTAAAGAGTCTCGGCCTTGTAAGTTCTATACGAAAACCGCCTGCGTTACTACAGCTACAAAGGGACAGTACATCATACACAGATAGAATCGTACCTGCATACCCTAATAAAAGATTAAAATCTCCAAACGATATCGCTGGGACAGCTGATGTGAATATTGAATGGCAATCGACACCAAGGGATTAGTAGAAGTTGTTTAATTAAAGTCCTTAATTAATTTCAAAGTAATGTGAGGTTCATATGAAACCTGTAAGTTCAAATACCATATCCGGCATTTCAACACTTTTGTTATGCATGTTAACTTTACTGTTATTTGCATGCGACACCACTTCGGAAACTTCCAATAATGACCTGGATACATGCTCGGTTAATTTCAAAGTTGCCGTGAACGATTCTTCTGACAACAATACTGTTTCGAGAGCTCTGGATGAAATCCTCAACTGCAATGAAATCTATGATGTTGAAGCAGATATCTTTGGCCCTGACGACGCTTTATTACAGCAGGGAGGGCCATGGGATTGTGAAGTTGGACAGGGAACGGTAACCGATGTTCCTGCAGGGACCGATGGAACCCTTGCTGTTTTGTGCAACAACGAAGCAGGTGAGGTGGTATATAGGGGTGTCAGCGTTATAACACTCATACCCGGGGCAACTGTGGATGCAGGGACCATTGTAACGGACGAATTCATGCCTTCACAGCTATCCCCGGCGGACAATGCAACTGATGAAATAAACGGCAATGTTTACTTTGAATGGGCTGCAGTGTCCGGAGCAGTGGAATACGATATTCAGGTCATAAGCCCTTCCACCGTGGAATACACTACTTCTGATACTAATTACCGGGCCCATGATCTTACAGCACCATCGACCATATATACCTGGCGGATTCGCGCTGTGGACTCCCAGGGAAATCAGGGAGCATGGTCAAACCCATTGAGTTTTACAACTGACAGCAACGAGATCCCTTCTGTCTCAATAACCAGTCCCTCCGGCTATGTTTTCGGTAATGTTATCTTTGACCAAACATCAAGTGATGACGGAAACATAGCGAGTTATGTATGGACCCTGGTAGAAACCGAAGAGGTGATCGGCACAACAGACAACTTCACAAAAAACGACCTTGCCCTTGGAGATCATACGGTCGAGCTTGTTGTTACGGATAATGTGGGGGCAATCGCTACTGACACCTCAACATTCACATACACTAACATAGAAGGTACGTGGTCGCTTTCGGCCACAAATGAGCAATCCGGCAGCTGCCAGGTTTTTGGGGACAAGGTAAACAACGGCACTATCACATACCTAGGTGACAACACATTCCGACTTCAACTTGGGACACTGTGGGATAAAGAGTGCGACCCCAGCTCCTCCCCATGCCTTTTTTACGGGTCACCCAGCGGTCTGGCATATACGTTTACCAACTCTTGGACTGATAGCGCGTCCGGCTATGACTATTCAAGCACAATCACGGTGACGGCCCAGGGAAACGACAGCTATACCGGGACTCTTACCACAACCGAGTCTATCTCGGTTTCACCGGATTGCACATGGACTTATGATATAACTTTAACAAGACAATAACTACAGACCGCTGAATTCATTACGGAAAGATGACTATAACTATGTAAAATAACATAAAATTATATAAAAATTGGACATAAGCCAAATATAGGAATTAGGGGATTGAGGAATTTAGGAATTGAAGGAATTCTATCTATCTTATTTTTTGTTTTATCCTTTAATACCTGATTCCATAAATGGACAAATATTAAGGAACCATACAACTATGAAAAAAATTATCCGGATCGCCCTCATTGTAACAGTTCTGATACCCCTGGCCTTAAACCATGCCTATGCCCTACCCTCATTTAATTTTAACGCTATCGACACTTCCAGCCTTGACATAAAAGGACAATCAGGTTTCAACTTTGACTTCTGGGAGTGCGACAATGACGACAAGGGAAGTCAGTTATATGTGCCCGTAAGAGTTGATGCGGACTACAAAGCCTTTTCATCTACCCTGCTAACATCATATGTTTATACAAAGTTCGATCCTGATCAGGGGAATTCCCGTTCCATGACCGGTGTCACTGATACCAAGCTGAACTTTTCTTATTCACTTTTAAATAGATTTCCCGTAGACATTATGTTCGGCCTTGACTTTAACCTGCCCACCGGCAAAACAGACCTGGATGTTGATGACGTGGTGCTGATTATGGATTCCGACCTTGTATCAATCAACAATTTTGGCGAGGGTTTCAACATTAATCCCACCATCTCTATTTTAAAGGAATGGCAAAAATGGTCAGCAAGCATGGGCCTGGGATATGTATGGCGGGGAGAGTATGATTTTAGCAAAGAAATCGAAGACTATGATTCTGGTGAAATCTATAATATTACAGGGCGTGTCGGTTACAGTTTTTCCACTGAACTTACGGCCAGCTTTATTATCGAGTTTGCCGATTATGGAAAAGATCAGTTAGATGGCGTAGATTATTTCCAGGAAGGCAGTTTCCTGTTAATGGGACTCGGACTCGCTCACTTTAGCAAAAAAATCGAAACTTTTTTCAACCTGCGAAGCGTTATAAGGGGTAAAAGCAAATTCAGGCAAGGTTCACAGGTGCTATCTGAAGACAAGAACAGCAATGGTGATGAATGGATTGCAGATATTTACTGCAGGTACCCTTTAAATGCAGAGCTTAGCATAAAACCATGGCTTCAGTTTAACTATATTGATGAAAACGACTACAGCTCCGACAGCCCCTATTTTGTTGGGAAAAAGCAGAAGATAGCTTTAGGGGTTGGCATATCCAAAACTAATTTCTTCATGCAATCACTTGAAGGGATTTTAGGCATCACTGTAAAAAACATAGGTGAAGACAAATCCTGGGACCATCCTGACGAAGACCTGGATTACCATGTGTATTCAATAGAGGCAAAGCTTACCAATAGATTCTAACCCGCATTGGGAGCACGCAGGAACGAAATATAAGCAAGGCCTCAGAGTCCCGCCATAGGGATTCGCTTAAGGTTAGAGGTTGGAGGTATATTTCTGACCTGCAGTTAGTCAGGCCGCTGAGTATTCTTGTAGACGCATGTGAATTTGACTGATGCCGTTCTATAATGATATGGGCAATAAAACGTTAATTTTCACAAAAAAGGGTGAGGTATGAAATTTTTACGGTATTCATGTGTTGGCTTAATTCTTGTTTTGGGTATGATTGCACTTGTAGCTTCTACGCCTAATCCACCTGATCCAGGCGGTGACGAAAATATAGACTATTTGCAAATCATCCAGGACCATGCGACGGACCCTGTCCTGTGTCCGTGGAACTGGGCTCACTGGCGTCCTGGAATATTCCCGCAAGATTATAAGCGGTTAAATATGTCGGAAGGCCCCCCCGAAGTATGGGAAGATGCCTTGCGAACCGATCCTGACCAACCTTCTTTTGAGTGGTGGTATTTCGATGGCATTATGTCAGACGGAACGACTGTGGTTGTGGTATTCTATACTAAATCAATGTTTGCTATTGATGGTCCTGAGAAACCTACCGTTACTGTCTCGATTGTGCCTCCAGGCGCTAGTCCGGAAGAGTTCATTTATGCTCGTGAGACTGTGTCACCTGAGTACGCTTCTTATTCGACAATTTTTTGCGATGTGCAGATAGGCGAAAATTATTGTACCGGAGACCTTGCTGTTTATGAGATATATGCCCGTATTGGGGACGTTGAAGTTGATTTAACACTTCAAAGTACGGTTCCTTCCTATCGTTCGTTTACCGGCTATGTATTTACCGGGCCTAATGAGGAATTTACGTTTGCATGGTTGCCAGCAGTCCCCAATGGTACTCTCAGTGGCACTATGACGTACAATGGGTCCACCCATCATGTACAGGGTTCAGGATATCATGACCATAATTGGGGAAATACGGATGCATCGAGTATATTCAAAAGCTGGTGGTGGATGAGAGCCTCAGTGGGGCCTTATACTATAATTTCTATAGTTATGAAAATGAAGAACAAATATGGAGGGTTGACACTTCCTGGGATAATCCTTCTCGACGAAAACGGTGTTGTGGCGGATATGTCTTCCTATCAAATCCCCATATTCACTCAGATGGATTTACAGGCTCACCCTGATCCAAACCACGACGATACGATTGCGTATACTATTGGCGGAGTGATGCGAAGTTGGCAATGGCCGATGAATGATTATGTAAAGATAACGTACAATACACCCATGGATGCGAGCGCTCTAATTGAATCCGCTAATATTTTGGGAAAAGAGCAATGGCCGGAATCCCAGATAGCTTTGGCAAAAGAGTGGGGATATGAGCCATGGTATACCCGTTTTCTGAGTACGGCAACGCTCGATTTTGTGTGGAAAGGAGTTTCGTACCAGGGCACCGGACCGGCAACCGTTGAATTCATGGATCTTGAATAAGAGTATATATATAAAAAGACCTTCTTTAACCGCATCTTTATTACACGTCACGAAGAAAATCAAAATGGGTATCCTCCTCCCGGGTTTTTTCCGTAATACCTGAAAAACTTATGGAATTGCCGATTAAGCTATACTCAATGATACGTCGGTTTATCTCTATCTTTATCATCTTTAAATCCGTCAACCACATGAAAGCGGGAACGTTTTCTTTTCAATTTCCATTCAAGATATTTTAAATAGAGTAGATTGAAGTTGATTATGTTACGAGGGCCTTTAAAGTAGATATATCCGAAAAAAATCCCGCCCAGATGAAAAGCGCCATTGGGACTTGCCTTGGCCAGGA
>JAUXBD010000279.1 GCA_030619585.1 Desulfobacteraceae bacterium | reverse complement strand
GGTAAGAGTGCGAGTTGATATGGCACATAGCCTTAGTGAAAAATTAAACAAAGTACCCACCGATCCCGGTGTATACCTTATGAAGGGGGAAAAGGGAGATGTAATCTATGTGGGGAAAGCCCGGAACCTGAAGAAAAGGCTTTCCTCATATTTTATTGGGAAGCTTAATATAAAAACAAGCGTTCTTGTTAAAAAGATTGTAAGATTTGAAACAATAATCACTGCCACTGAAAATGAGGCCCTGATTCTTGAATCAAACCTTATAAAGAAACATAGGCCCAGGTACAATGTGATATTAAAGGATGATAAAAGATATCCATCCTTGCGGCTTGATGTGCAAAATCCTTACCCTTTTCTTTCGGTTGTGAGAAAAATAAAAAACGATGGTGCAGCCTATTTCGGTCCCTTTTCTTCCTCATCTGCTGTAAAAAGTACTGTTAAGCTTATCAATAGAACATTTAAACTGAGGAAATGTAAATTAAAGAGCTTTCAAAAAAGATCCCGCCCCTGTTTGAATCACCAGATGGACATATGTCTTGGACCTTGCTGTAATAATATAGATAAAGAGGCGTATAAAGATATAGTAAAAGAGGTTGGGATGTTTTTAAACGGAAAGGCGCCAGACCTTATCCGAAAGATAAAAAATCAGATGGTACAAGTTTCTGAGATACAGGAGTTTGAAACTGCCGCACAGCTCCGTGACAAGATGTTTGCAATTGAGAAAATTATTGAAAAACAGGTTGCCGTTACAAGGGACCTTTTAGACAGGGATGTTATTGCCATTTCAGGATCCCATGAGAACTCAGTTATCACTGTACTTTTTGTGAGAGGCGGATTTCTTGTGGGAACCCGCCATTTTACATTTTTCGAAACTATCTCAACTGAAGCAGAAGTGGTTGAAACTTTTATCAGGCAACATTATGAAAAAGCCAATGTTATTCCACAAGAGATCCTTGTGCCCATGGCCCTTGAGAACTCTTCTATATTGGAGGAGTGGTTTAAAACTCTTAAAAAGAGTAATGTCTCAATACTGTGGCCCCAAAGGGGAGAAAAAGTACGTCTTGTAAAGATGGCATGGCAGAATGCTCAAAATGAGTTTGAAACCAGAATGTCAATACGGAAAGAAAAAAGAGAGCTGCTTGAGCGATTGCAAAAAAGGCTGAAAATAGAAAAATTCCCTGATCATATTGAATGCTTTGACAACTCCAGTATTTCAGGAACAGAACCTGTGGCAGGAATGGTTGTTTACAAAAGCGGAAGCTCTCATAAAGCTTCCTACAGAAAATATAGAATTAAGACCGTTAAAACCCAGGATGACTATGGGTATATGTTTGAAGTGCTAAAAAGACGGTTCTCTAAGAAAGAGCATAAATTACCTGATCTTCTCATGGTTGATGGGGGCAGGGGGCAGTTAAATATAGCGGTTTCCGTACTAAAAGAGCTTAATCTTTTCGGTAATTTTGATATAATATCAATTGCCAAAAAAGATGAAAAAAGGGGAGAATCCGACGACAAAATCTATAAGCCAGGCAGAGTAAACACGATAAATTTCGGCAAGCAGGGAGACCTTCTTCTTTTCCTGCAAAAAATAAGGGATGAAGCCCACCGTTTTGCAATCTCCTTTCACAGGAAACGCAGATCAAAAGCGTCATTAAAATCTGTTTTCGATGAAATTCCGGGTATAGGAAAGAAAAGAAAGGAGCTACTTCTCAAGCATTTCAAGAGCATAAAAAAAATCCGGGCAGCAACCCTCCAAGAGTTGAGCCGGCTGCCCGGAATGAATAAAAATACTGCAAGAGCTGTTAAAGAGCATCTGAAATGATATATAGCTACAGTTTTTTCAGGATGTCCTTGAGTTCCTGAACAGCATCAGCCGATTTTTGTAGAGCTGCCTTTTCATCATCTGTGAGTGTGATCTCAATCACCTCTTCAATACCGTTTTTACCCAGCTTTACAGGAACGCCTATAAAAAGTTCATTGCATCCATACTCCCCTTCAAGATATGCGGCACAGGGCAGAATCTTCTTCTTGTCTTTTAATATGGATTCAGCCATCTCAACTGCAGCTGATGCAGGTGCATAGTAGGCACTTCCTGTTTTCAGAAGACCAACAATCTCTGCTCCCCCATTGGCTGTTCTATCAACCAGGGCGTCAATCCGGTCTTGGGACATCAGTTCTGTAATGGGTATGCCTGCCACTGTAGAATAACGGGGCAAAGGAACCATTGTGTCACCATGTCCACCGAGAACAAATGCATGGGTGTTTTCCACAGAGACATTAAGCTCCATTGCGATAAAAGCTCTGAACCTAGCCGAATCCAGTACGCCGGCCATACCGATAACCCTGTTTTTTGGAAAACCACTGGCCTCAAAAGCAACATGGCACATGGCATCAAGGGGATTACTGACAATAATCAGTATAGCGTCAGGAGATAGTTTTGCCACCTCTTTGGTAACGCTTTTCATGATATTGGCGTTGGTGCTTATAAGATCGTCCCGGCTCATGCCCGGCTTTCTTGGTATACCGGCAGTAATAATAACAATATCGGAACCTGCAGACTCCTCATATCCGTTGGTGCCTGTAATATGGGCATCGTGCTTTTCAATGGGTGCGGCTTCGGTAAGGTCCAGGGCTTTACCCTGGGGCACGCCGTCAACAATATCAACCAAAACAACATCGCACAGCTCTTTTTCCGCAAGCCTCTGGGCAGCTGTGGCACCAACATTACCGGCGCCGACAACTGTTACTTTTTTATCCATTTTGATTCTCCTTGTTATGATAAGTTGTAAGTTAAAAAAACAAAAATTTGATATTATAGGAAATATTCTCCTTTATTTTAACGCATACTAACTATTTAGTTGTCCAAAGAGCATTAAGTTCAAAAAACAAATAAACTACCTAAATATCGATTATTGTCAATGTTTTTTAGTTCTTTAGAAATATTTTTCGTGTTTTTATGGTATAAAATTTTTGCTGAATCTTCAAAATATATACGAGCAAATGGAGGATAGTTTGCATACATTTCCCTCATGTTTACTTCCAAATGCGCTTGCCCTGGCTGACATGCAGGGTAACCGCATTTGGAAATTCAGGGTTCCTGAACTTACGAAAATTGCGATTAAACAAGAATCCGAACGTCGAACATCCAACATCGAACGTTGAACATTGAATAATTTATAATAAAGACAAAGCGAAGCGCCTTCCACATTCAACATTCGATGTTCGATGTTTAAAATATTGCATCTGAAATTTCGAATAGACCTTAATAACGTTTTGAAATTACGTATACAGATCATAATTCCTAAATGCGGTCACCCTGGGGATGTCTGTTTTGCCAATTGACACATAAACATCATAATCTTATACTATGGCACAATTAATACAGATAAACTCATTATTAAACACTGGAGATGGAAAATGGCACTTGATACCGAAGCAGAGAAGATC
>JAUXBD010000349.1 GCA_030619585.1 Desulfobacteraceae bacterium | reverse complement strand
TCAAGTATCTGATAAGGTTTTGGGGTTGAAACGCCCGGCAGGATATGGCCCACATAAATTTTGTGTGGCACACCGTCTTTTGACACTGTAATTGCTGCAATAAGGTCCAGCCTCAAAAGGGATAGGTCTGTAAGATCATCCCTGGTAAGAGGTTCATCCTTGAGGTGGGTGTGAACGCAGCGCAAACCTTTAAGGCGACCCGGGGCAACGCGGAATTCACTTATATCCGGAATAACAAATCCAAGGTGGTTGCCAATAACAACCGATGTTATCTTTCCTGACCGATTGATTAAAAGGCCGATCTGGCGGCGGATTTCATGGGAAATTCTGCTCAGATCGTTGGCGAGTTCAGGGAGGATAATAAATTCAGAGGGTGTGCGGCGGCGATAGAGATTTGACAGCCTTCTTACCTGGTCAGCCTTCAGTCCGTCTGTATTTCCCAAAAGTTTTTTCATATTGCTGTTTTTGGTAGGGCTATATTTTTTTACTCAGGATAGTCACCCCTTGCTGCTGTTTCAAAACGGGTATAAGCGCCTATAAAGGTAAAGTGTGCTGTTCCCACTGCCCCGTTTCTGTTTTTTGCAACAATCAGCTCCGCTTTGCCCTTATTGGGATTGCTTTCATCTTTGTTGTACACTTCATCCCTGTAAATAAATGCTACAATGTCGGCATCCTGCTCAAGGGCTCCTGATTCCCGCAGATCAGAAAGAAGGGGCCTTTTTTCCGAACGCTGCTCCAGCATCCTATTTAACTGTGAGAGGGCAACAACAGGAATGTCGAGTTCTTTTGCAAGGCTTTTCATGGCTCTTGATATTTCGGCAATTTCAAGGTCACGACGGTCCCCCTTAGAGGGGCCTTTCATTAGCTGCAGGTAATCAACAATGATAAGGCCAAGGCCCTTGTCCATTTTTAGCTTTCTGGATTTGGCCCTTATCTCCATGGCTGTAACGTTCGCAGAATCATCAATAAAGACAGGTGCTTGTGATATCACATCGGCGGCATCAGTGATTTTGCCCCAGTCATCGGGGCTGATCATTCCGCCTTTAAGGCGGTTTGAATCAATCCTTGCCTCTGATGTTAAAAGGCGCATGGATAACTGCTCCTTTGACATCTCAAGGGAAAAAATAGCCACAGGTATATTTTCCTTTACCGCCACATTCCTTGCAAGATTAAGGGCAAAAGCTGTTTTACCCATGCTTGGGCGTGCGGCAAGAATTATGAGATCGGATTTTTGCAGCCCTGATGTCAAACTGTCAAGTTGATAAAATCCTGTTGAGATACCTGTTATCAGGCTGTTTTTCCCCTGCCTCTCTTCAAGTCGGTCAATACTTTCTGTGATGAGTTCATTGATTGGAGAAAATGCCTTACGGGCTTTGCTTTCCGAAATTTTAAAGATCGAACTTTCAGCAAAATCAATTATCTCATCAGTATCGCCCTGATCTTCAAAACATCGGTTTATAATAGCATTGGCATTTTCTATAAGACGTCTTAATGATGCTTTTTCGTGGATTATTTTAGCATAATGCTGGGCATGTGTTGCAAGGGGCACTGTGTCCACAAGTTTTGCAAGATATGTTGCGCCTCCGCTGCTTTCAAGATCACCTGAGCTTTTCAATGCGTTTGTGAGGGTTACAAGATCAACTGGTTCATTGTTGGAAAACAGTGAAACCACTGCTGAAAAGATTTTTTGGTGGGATGTCCTGTAAAAATCCTCAGGCCTTAGGATATCTATGATATCAAGCAGTGTGCTGTTGTCTATAAGGATTGCGCTGAGTATCGACTCCTCTGCTTCAAGGCTCTGGGGAGGCACTTTATGGAGTGAAGGGTCTTTTCGGTTTTTTGGATTACTGTGGGGCATTAGCTTTTTTCTACTTCGATTTCTCCTTTACTTATGGACACGACCTGTTACTGATTGATTCTCGCCAAAGGCATAACCTGTAGCAGGACTCAATAAATATCCAATTTGTATTCCAAAATCTACAAATTGCTCTATTCTGCGGTTACCTCAACGGTAATTTCTGCCTCAACCCCCGAGTATATACGTATGGATACTTGATAGGTGCCGGTTTCTTTAATTGGATTAGCCAGAAGAACCATTCTTTTTTCCACTTCAATCTCCTGGCTTGCCAGTGATTCTATAATGTCGTTGGCTGATACAGATCCATATAGTTTGTTTTCCTCACCGGCCTTTGCTGTTATCTCACACTTGACTCCTTCAAGTCTATTGGCCATTTCCTGGGCAAACTCCTTCTCTTTGGCTATCTGAAGTTCAAATTTTTCTTTGTCCAGTTCAAGCATCTTTCTGTTTTTAGGTGTGTCCGGAACGACTTTTTTCTGGGGTAGAAGATAGTTGCGGGCATACCCGTCGGCCACATCAACCTCTGTACCTATAATGCCAAGGGCCTCTATTGTTTCTGTTAAAATTACTTTCATTATTTAAAACCTCCGAATAAAATCAGTTTTCTGTTTTTTTGTCCTGTTTCTTTTTACTTAAGGATAAGGTGTTTACTCGCTCTCCTTTAATTTAAGCTTTCGAAAATCAAACCACACATCAAAAAAACCAAGTCCTATGACAGCCATGAGTATAATCTGCTGAAGGGCAATAAGACTGTATATAAAAATCTTAAACATTCTTGGGACACCTTTTTTTTCAAAATAAAAAGAGACGATTGCTATGCCCTGGAAAAAATAAATGGTCATAAGTACAATCAGGCCGTTGAGCCCGAT
>JAUXBD010000374.1 GCA_030619585.1 Desulfobacteraceae bacterium | reverse complement strand
CGGGAGGTAGAGGTCGCAAAATGTTCCAGAAACAGGGCCCTCGATCTGGCGGCCCTCAGAGCCGTGCAAGCTGCCGCCCCATTTCCAAAGCCGCCCAGGCATCTTTTTAAGGGAGCGATTCCTCTGGAACTTACAATCGTCTTTGAGCTCACATAATATTTTTAGCCTATGTCACTTTATTACAGAAGGATATGGAGCACATGAAGTAGAGATTGTGCCAGGAATGAACAGCCTCTGTGCCGCTAATGCAGCGATCGGAAAATCGATCATTCCAGCCTATGATAGCCAGTTTGTTGTCTTGACGGCCCCCTTTTTGATTTCTGATACTATGCTTGAAAGTATTGCACCTTTCAGTCCCACAGTCATCGTCTATATGGGAATGGAGATTTTAGGAGATTTGGTTAGAAAGTTTAAGAGGTATTTTTCAGGACATACACCGGTCGCTATTGTCTGCCATGCAGGCTTTGAAGGTAAGGAAAAGATAATCAGGGGGTCCTTGGACAATATTTGTGATAAAGTAGGAAGCAATAAGGACTTCATGTGTTTAATATACATTGGCAGGGCGGTTGTGGGAAAACCATTTACGACCTTTCAGGAAGGGTTAAGTATCTATTTGCGCCGGAACGAGTTTTTTGATGAATAGAAAAAGCAAACCCCATTATAGGACTTCCGTAATGGGGACCAAGTAAAATTTTAACGTTTAGTACTTGTTATGAAAAAGAGGTGAAGGGGAGATAAAATGATGAGACAAAGAAAGCAAAAGGGATTTTTAAAAGGATTTTTGTTAATCATTTCATTACTAATAATTGTTCCACAAGTGAAGGCCCATAACCTCTGGCTGGGTCTGGATCATTACCGCCACAAGGTCGGAGATACGGCAAAAGTCTTTTTGTATCTTGCCCATTCAATCCCCTTTGCCGATCTGGCACGACCGAAAAAGATGAAAGAATTTTTTTATTTAGAGCCGTCCGGGAAAAAGAGTAAATTTGTTTTGAAAAGTTACGATCCCGAATCATTTTTTAATGAGGTGGGAGTCCCCCTGAATCTGAAAGATGAAGGAACATATCTGGCTGCTGTTGATATGAAACCGGTATATATCAGCCTGACGCCTGAAGGAAGAAAAAGGAAAAGCAAAAAAGAACTTCCCGATGCCATAAGCTGTCGCTATGTGGAATTTTTTGCCAAAGCGGTCTTTCACGCGGGTAAACCTGGTGGAAATGCTTACAAAACAGTATTGGGACAGACCCTTGAAATGGTGCCGCAAAAGGATCCCGGCATGATTAAAAACGGAGACTATCTTCCGATCAAAGTATTGTTCAAGGGAAAGCCGCTTGCCCATGAGTTTGTATATGCCACATATGTAGGGTTCTCAACAAGAGAAGACTATGTCTTTACCACCAGAACCGACAAAGATGGTATAGCCGAAATCCGCATTACAAACCCCGGTATCTGGTGGGTAAAGGTACCGTTAAAAAAGCACCATGAAGATAAATCAGAGTGTGACACGGACCAATATACCGCTATATTGACCTTCGAAGTGAAATAGTGAGAGGAGAAAATGATTAGAATATCCATGTGCTTTAGGATTGTAGCATCTATTCTGTTTGTGGTTATCTGCTTCGGGGTTTCGTTTTGTTATGGAGCGGAAGCGGGAAAGCTTTATGTTCTTGGAATGGGCCCGTCCGATCCGGACCTGACAGCACCAAGGGCCATTCTCATCCTTGAAAAGGCAGATATCCTTCTCTGTTCTTCGCGTATGCAAGAGAAATTCAGGAAATATATTGATCCCCAAAAGGTAGCATTTAATCCGTGGGAAGGGATACATGGCGAGGAGGCTGCGAAACTGCGTAAAAGCGATTATGACAAATGGCTGCAAAGGGTGGAAAAACGGAAGAAAAAGATTTTCGATTTTGTAATGGATGCAATTGGTCAGAAAAAAACCGTGGTTATGCTTGATGGCGGAGACCCTTGTGTTTACGGCCCTTCTCTTTACTGGCTGTTAAAAGGGTTTGATCATCAATACCTTGAAGTAATTCCCGGGATAGGCGCATTCAATGCGGCAAGCGCTGCTTTGAAAAGGCCCATGACAGGGAAAAACACCAGATTTGTAATGCTAACTTCCCCTGATTCTTTGTTTGGGAAATACTATGAAAAGGATGACGGGATTCTCAAGAGTCTTTCCAGGTACGAGACAACCATGGTCTTTTATATGGCTTTGTCATCTACGGATAAACTTGTCGAGAGATTTAGTAAATATTATCCCTCTGATCTTCCCCTGGCTATTGTCTATTATGCCGGGTATTCGGAAAAAGAAAAGGTTTTAAGGAGCAGATTGGGCAGTATCCTGGATGATCTAAAAAAGATTGATGAAAAGTGGATGGGACTTTTGATAATCGGCAATGCCGTTAAATAATGAAAAATCGATTGAACAAGCAGGAAGTAAAAGAGCTTTTGGCCTATCAAGTTGCTGTCAATTAAATGGGGACATCACCCAGGCTTGTCAACCCTGTCTTATT
>JAUXBD010000175.1 GCA_030619585.1 Desulfobacteraceae bacterium | reverse complement strand
TTGTCTTCCTAAGACCGCTTGGCCTCCGACTTCCACAAACATGTTTTTAAGAGAATAGCCATTGTTGCCGCAGGACCCTGTTTTAACTTTGTGCTGGCTGTGGGAATATTTTTCCTGATGTTCCAGATTTTTGGTATGCAGCTTATAAAGCCTGTTGTCAGGACTGTTTCTGAGAATAGCCCTGCTCAAAGGGCAGGGATTGAAAAAAACGATAGAATTATTGCCGTAAATGGAGTTGCCATAGAAAGCTGGGGGGATATAGATGAAATTATCACTTCAGGTAAAGGTGAAAAACTTGCCATATCAGTACAAAGGGGTGATCTGAATTTTGTGAAAGATATTTTGCCTGAACTTACAACAGGCAAAAACATTTTTGGCGAAGATGTGGATTATTATGATATAGGGGCCTCGGGCCTCCCTGTCTTAAAGCCTGTTGTGGGAGGAGTCCTTGATGGTGCGCCTGCTAAAAAGGGCGGTTTAAAGCAGGGTGATCTGATAAAGGCAATTAATGGAACCCGTATTCAAACCTGGAACCAGATGAAGGAGATAATAGACTCAAGCAAAGGGCAAAACCTTGAAATATCTGTGCTGAGAAACAGCTCTACCCTTGTTTTTAACATTATACCTGAACATAAAACCGAGCAAAATTCCCTGGGTGAGAAAGTAGACAGTTACAGGATCGGTATATCCACCCCGGGCCTTGCATCTTCCGGAGCGGTTTTTACAAAAAAGCTTAACCCGTTAAATGCATTATGGGAAAGTTTGGTCAAAACAGGTGAACTTTCAAAGCTTATTGTTGTGGGTATTGTAAAGATGTTTCAGGGAGCTATTTCACCCAAGGAGCTTGGGGGACCCATCATTATTGCCAAGATGGCAGGTGACCAGGCAAGACAGGGAGCTATTAGTTTTATATTTTTTATTGCATTTTTAAGCATAAACCTTGCAATTCTCAATTTTTTGCCTATACCGGTGCTTGACGGTGGGCACCTGCTTTTTTTTGGAATAGAAGCTGTGATAGGGCGTCCGGTAAACACGAGGGTTCGTGAAGTCGCAATGCAGATTGGCCTTTTCATACTCTTATCTCTTATGGTATTTGTGTTCTATAATGACACTATGAGATTTAAGGATGTGATAATTGAGTTTTTCAATAATAGCTTACAGTTTTTTAAAGGTATGGCGCCGGGATAACGGGTCTAAGCTATACAAATCAAATTTTACCAAGAATTGAATATGATGCCACACAGACTTGAAATCACCTTAAAATCCGATCTTTTTGATGCCGAAGGGCAGGCGATCTGCCGAAAGGCAAAGGACTATTTCGGGATAGAGCTTGAAGATGTTCGTACCATACATGTTGTTACCATTGATGCTGACCTGTCAGACGATCAGCTTGAAACTGTCCGAAAAGATGTTTTTACCAATCCGGTTACCCAGATCTCCTCTTATGCCCCCCTGGATATTGAATTTGACTGGTGCATCTGGGTTGGATTTGCGCCCGGCGTAAGGGATAATCCCGGCAGCACGGGAGTTGAGGCCATTGAGGATATTTTAGGGGGAAAACTCGGCAAAGATGAAGCTGTATATACATCCAAACGGTTTTGCGTAAAAGCCAGGGGGATTAATTCCGGTCAGATGGACAGAATTGCAGCAGAGCTTCTGGCAAACGATATTATCCAGCAGTGGAGAATTTTTTCAAAAAACAAATGGGACAAATCACAGGGTATCGGGATTATCATTCCAAATGTAAAGATAGTGCATACCCCTTGTGTTAAATCCATTTCCATTGACAGCAACCAGACCTTGCAAGACATAAGTGACCAACGCAATCTTGCATTAAACTCAAATGATATTCCCACAATAAGA
The DNA here is from genome assembly GCA_030619585.1 of Desulfobacteraceae bacterium. Lineage (GTDB taxonomy): Bacteria > Desulfobacterota > Desulfobacteria > Desulfobacterales > SURF-7 > JAUXBD01. The sequence goes on along the minus strand of JAUXBD010000175.1, from coordinate 2,872 downwards.
GAGTATTTTTTAAAAGAGGATGTTAAAAAAGCAAGAAAAGAAGTTGGGCTCAGTAATCCCACAGATATTGAGCTTGAATACATATCCCAGGCCAGAAGTGACCACTGCAATCACAATACTTTTCAGGGGCTTTTCAAATACACTGACCTTTCAGACAAAAAGGTCGTAATAGAGGACAACCTGTTTAAGACCTATATAAAAGATCCCACCCTTAAGTTAAAGGATGAAAAAGAGTGGGTTGTGTCTGTTTTATGGGACAATGCCGGTGCAGGGCTTTTTGATGAAAACCATTACTACGTTATAACCGGAGAGACGCATAATTCACCGTCAAACATTGAGGCATACGGCGGGGCCATAACAGGTATCGTGGGTGTTTACCGTGATCCCATGGGTACCGGCAAAGGATCAAAACTTGTCATGGGAAGTTACGGCTTCTGCGTGGGTCACAGGGATTATCAAGGGGAACTGAAGCCACGCCTGCACCCAAGGCGACTTCTTGATGGTATAATTGAGGGTGTAAGGGATGGTGGCAATAAGAGCGGTGTGCCCACAACATTCGGCCAGGTGCTATTCCACCACGGGTATATGGGAAAATGTCTGGTTTTTGTAACAGCTCTTGGTATAATGCCTTCCAAGATAGATGGTAAGCCTGCAGAAAAGAAGACAACATCCCCCGGCGATTTGATTATCATGTGCGGGGGATGGGTAGGCAAAGACGGAATACATGGAGTGACGGCATCTTCCGAAAGTTTTTCAGAAAATACGCCGGCCGGGCATGTACAGATAGGTGACCCATATACCCAAAAGAAGATGCACGACTTTCTCCTTGAAGTCAGGGACGAAGGCCTTATCAGTTTTATAACGGATAACGGAGGCGGAGGCCTCTCATCTTCCATTGGAGAATCAGCTCGGTTCTCCGGGGGATGTGAAGTTATGCTTGAAAAGGTGCCGCTTAAATATCAGGGCCTTGATCCCTGGGAGATCTGGATTTCAGAGTCACAAGAGAGGATGACAGTGGCGGTAAATCCAAAGCATCTGGATCGGTTTATGGAGCTCTCCGCCAAGCATGCTGTCGACAGCACTGTTATAGGCAGCTACACGGACTCAGGAAAGCTTCACCTTTTATACAACCAAGAAACCTGCGCATATGTGGATATTGACTTCCTGGAGTCAGGGTTTCCCCAGTGGGAGTTTGATGCCCGGTGGCAGGAGCCTGTAAGGCGGGGGTTTTACGAACCTGTTATTGGCGAGCCGAAAGATTACAACAAACTGTTAAAAGATATCCTTTCCCGCCCTAACATATGCTCAAAGGAGTGGATAACAAGACAGTATGACCACGAGGTCCAGGGCACAAGCGTGATAAAACCTCTGGTGGGAAAAGATCGCGATATAAACAGCGATGCTTCAGTAATAAGGCCGGTGCTTGATTCTCCAAAAGGTCTTGTCTTTTCCCAGGCCCTGATTCCGGCCTATTCGAAAATTGATGCTTATCATATGACCGCATGCACCATTGATGAGGCTGTAAGAAGACTTATTTGCGTTGGCGGCAACATTAACCACATGGGAGGGGTTGATAACTTCTGCTGGCCCGATATCCAGTATGATCCTAAAAATAACCCGGATGGCAGGTTCAAGGCTGCCCAGCTTGTTCGTTCGTGCAGAGCTCTTCGTGATATATGTATGGCATATGAAATACCCCTACTTTCAGGTAAAGACAGCATGTATGTTGACGGGCATCTGTCAGGGCCTTACAAAGAGACACGTAAAGTGTCCGGCCCTGAAACCATGCAGTTTTCAGCAACATCAGTTGTTGATGACATAATAAAATGCATCACAATGGACTCAAAGATCCAAGGCGACCTGGTATATGTTCTTGGCCTCACATTAAACGAACTGGGAGGTTCGGAATACTACGAGCATCTGGGTTATGTGGGGCTTAATGTTCCAGAGGTTGTTCCTGACAGGTTTTTAAGATTATATAAAGCGCTTTTTCAGGCAATCGATAAAGAGCTTGTTGCGTCTGCCCACACAATCTTTCGAGGAGGTCTTGGTGTGCATCTTGCCATGGTTGCAATGGGAGGCGTGCTTGGAATGGAGGTTGATCTGTCTCTTGTACCATGCGGTAGGAAAGAGGGAGCGTCGTGTATACGCAGTGATACTGTTTTATTTTCAGAGTCAGCCGGCCGCTTTATCGTGACTGTTGCCCCTGAACTAAAAAAAGAGTTTGAAGAGATCTTCAAAGGCCTTGATATAGCATGCATAGGAAAGGTGACAGGAAAGGCCGATCCATTCACGGTGAAAGGCGTAAACAACGATAATATAATCTGCCTGTCTGTTGAGGATCTCAAGGCAGCGTGGAAAGAGCCCTTTGGGAGGCTATGATTGTGACTTCTCAAAAAGTTGGGGAGAGGGACCCGGCCCGACCGCTGATAATAAAATTGAAAATATCTGAAACTCGCATGCAAGCGAATCTAAAGCAAAAACAGGTGCGATAGTTATAAACACCTGATACTTTATGCACAAATCGTGTATAGTAATAACAGCGATCATTATTATCTGTTTTTTCTTAAGATTCACTAACACGCTCAAACAGTCAGCTATTTTCAATTTTATTATCAGCAGTCGTCCCTGGTTGTTGAGAATACTTATTGTTTGCATAGAGTGGTGTATCCTCAGGGATGAATTCGGAGATCTAATATGAATAAGGTAAATGCACTTATACTAACAGGATACGGTCTTAACTGCGACCATGAAACAGCTTACTGTTTTGAACTTGCAGGTGCCCGAAGACAGGGATTTAATTCTCCACAAAGATGCCTTACGTTATACATTCTCTGACTCTATTATAAAATTTTGAGATTTAATATCTGTC
>JAUXBD010000127.1 GCA_030619585.1 Desulfobacteraceae bacterium | reverse complement strand
TATTGGACGCAGATAAACGCAGATTTACGCGGATAAATTGATTGAAAATCTGCGTTTATCTGCGTCCTAATAACTATCAAAAAGTTCGCGCTTTAGCGCGTTTCCTTGTTTTATTACATTTTCATCTAATGCAGCATAACCAGAGTGCTGTGAACAATAGCGCAAGCTCCGGTTAAAAAAGCACATCGCCTATGCCATGGGAATATAACCTTTCGATTTTTTTTCATCATAAGACCTATGGTAAGTGTTGAAAAAAGAGATAATATAGTCAAAACACCCGCAGGCTTGATAAGCTTAGCAATACTGAAATTGTCCTGCGAATTATTATGATCATCTTGATGAACATGTTCGGCTTGACCTGTGCCTTTAACCTGTGGTTGTCCTGCTGCAACACAGTATGCCGCAAGAAATAAAAAAATCGATATTACATATATTGATAGTCTCATCATACTGTCTCCTTTGTCTTTTTTTTAATATCCATTTGTTGTCATTCCGGTGAAAAACGGAATCCAGTCATTTCAGCAACGTCTGGACTCCGGTTTTCGCCGGAGTGACGGAATTGGGACTTTTTGCAGTTATATTATTTTATGTATATCTTTACTCCATATCGTCAAAAAAGCTATCATCACTTTCCTTGCCTGAAGCATTATCTGATTTCGCCTCCATCATCTTTTGAATCGCTTCTTTTAACTTTGATTCGGAATCCAGGAGAAACTGGCCTGATGTCACAACCCTTTCACCGGGTGCCAGTCCTGTGAGTACCTGCACCATACCATCGTCAAGTGCAATTCCTAATGTGACTTCCCGGGGCGCAAACTTGCCCTTATCTCTTGTTACAAAAACCACATTACGTTCGCCGGACCTTATTACAGACTCGGAAGGGATTATCATGCCGTCTTCTTTTGATGCGGTTTTAATGCGGACATCGGCATACATGTCCGGCTTAAGACCCATGTCAGCATTATCAAATTCTAGCCTTATAACAACGTCCCTGGTTTTTTTCTGAAGATAAGGGTAAATATATGTAACTTTCCCTGTATAGACTTTTCCGGGAAGATAGGGAAGGGTCATTTGTGCATCCAAGCCTTTTGAAACCCGATACAGTTCGTACTCGTAGATATGGGCCTCAACCCATACACGGGAAAGACCGGCAATTGTATAAACTGTTGTTCCAGCATTTACATATCCTCCCTCAACTGCATTTTTGTGGGTAACAACACCTTTGAAAGGAGATCGCATGGTGATGGTCTTTTTGACGTTGCCGGATCGTTCAATTGCTCTGATCTCCTTTTTATCCACATCAAAATACATCAGCCTTCTACGGACAGAGGCTATAAGCTCTTTGCCCCTCTTGCCAGGATGTTGACTTGAATTTCTATAAGCTTCAAGATACTCCTCCTGGGCAGTTATCAATTCAGGGGAGTATATCTCAAATAACGGCTGCCCCTTTTTGACATGCTGTCCTGTAAAATCCACATGCAGTTTTTCGAACCAGCCGCTGAACTTGGGACTTATTTGATAGGTGCTGGTCTCGTCATAGGTTATATGGCCATAGGTGCGAATGGTATGAACCAGGGGGCCTTTTTTTACTATGGCTGTGCGTATTCCCATATTCTGTTGGGTGACCGGATCGATCTTTATTTCAACTCCGCCGGAGATCTCGTTTTCGTAAACAGGAACAAGATCCATGCCCATAGCGCTTTTACCCGGCTTGTCGTATATCTCTGTCGGATTCATGGGCGCCCGCCAGTAGGCAATTTTATTTTCTTTCTTTTCTTCGGAATCGTCTGTGTCATCTCGTTTCGGGGTTAGTTTCATGCCGCAGATCGGGCAGTTTCCTGGTTCTTCAAATATCACTGTAGGATGCATGCCGCAGGAATAAAGTTGCGGTTTACTCTCTTTTTTTTGGGAAGAGGGCAATTGTCCGCTGTGGTCCATCTTGCTTTGTGGGCCAAGATACCCTGATAAATATGCTATGCCCCCGGCAATAATCAGGGTTATCGCTGCTGTCAATATGATAACCGAAATGGGGGACTTTTTACCTGATTCTTTCTCACTCATGGCTGTTCTCCTTTTAACTATTATATAGCTCCTCCTATCAGTTCTTCCAGTTCAGCGTGTTTCTGATATATCTCAAAAAGATATTTCTCAGACTGAAGCTCAAAGCGAAGCAGTCGAATCTGGGCATTTATCATCGTGTTAAATTCAACTTTACCAACCTCATAATCGGATATGGAAGCTTTGGCCCACTGTTTTGCCTGGGCGATTAGAGACTCTTTGTAAAGCTTGTAGCTTTTTTGGATATCATTTATCTGGGTAACTAATGCATCAATCTTATGGGGAAGAATATCAGCCAGATTCTCATATGACTTTATTGCTGCGTCAAGGTTTTTTTCTGCAGCAGTTAGTTTTTTGTCCTGCCTTTTTTCCTTCCACAAAGGAAGGTTCATCATAACCGATGCAGATACAAAATTGTCCAGGTCCTGATCCATCACCTCCTCACGCAGGCCATATGCAACTTTAACATCCATATCCGGCCAATAATCCTTTTTCGCGAGTCTTATCCCGAGACGGGCCTGATCTGTCTCAACACCTTTTACTTTTAGCCAGGGGTTTTGCTTTAAGGCCATGAGTTTAAGATTATCAATGTTAAGTCGTATATCCGGACATTTGATGCTGGTTGGCGGATTTACAGAGGTAAAACTAAGCCGATTGAGAAATTCATTTACACGGTCTTCATTTACACGGCGCTTTTTTTCCAAAATAATCTTTTCATCCATTACTTTGCTTAACTCCACCTGTGCTTGAAAAATATTTTGCTGAGGCCCCCGGCCTGTGGCATATCTGGTTTCGGAATCCCTGATTATCTGCTTCATCATGCCTGTAAGTCGCAGGTTTATCTCCTGACTTTTGGCTATAAACCCCAGTTCAAAGTAAGTGGTTGCAATTTTTCCGGCAAGTTCAAGTTTTTTTGCTTCAAGAACAACCTGCTGGCGGAGAACCTTCAAGCCTGCCTGCTGGGAGTTAAGGCTCAGTTTGCCGAACCATGGAAATTTTTGGGCCATAAAAAGCTGTTTCTGGGTCATGGCATGTTCGTCAAATTTAAAACTGTCTGCCGGAAGGTTTAATAAAGCAATACCGATCCTGGGGTCGGGAAGCGAAGCTGCATAATCTACGTTTTCTTTAAGACTTTCGATCATAGACTCAATGCTTTTGATCTCCTTGTTGCTTGTAAGGCCTTCATCAATAAGTGCTTTAAGATCAGGCGTTGACCACACAAAAGTTTCAGCAAGGCACTTTTCATCATGTATCACTGAAAAAAAAGTCAACAAAAGGAATATAAAATAGATGAATACGCGCTTCATTTTTACCTCCGGATTTATATGGTTTTTTTATTCGAGCGTTCAAAATTTTTACTTTCCCTCCTCCGGGAGTCAAAGTTCTTTGGCTATTCCTAATAAAAAGTTTGGAGTGTGAAGTTTGAAGTGCCTAAAGTTAATGTATCGCTTTGCTCCGTCATTTATAGCCCGCACAAGGCGGGTTTTTCCGTTTTTTAAATCGACCGCGCTGAAAGTGCGTTCCCTAACTTTAGGCACTCCACACTTTAGCTCACTTCACACTTAAAAATCGGGCCCAAAGGGTCCGATTTTTACTCAATTTTCGCCCTGTAAAGACCAAGACTGTTTGTCACAACAGAAATACTGCTCAAAGCCATTGCCAGTGCAGCAAGAATAGGATGAAGCTGCCTCAAAAAAGCAGGCATGAATTCAAACGGGGCAACAACCCCTGCTGCAATGGGAATGAGAGTGATGTTATAAAAAAAAGCAAAGAACAGATTTTGCCTGATTGTTCTCATTGTCGCCCTGCTTATTGCAATGGCTCTGGAAACACCGGTCAGGCTGCCACCGGAAAGAATAATGTCCGCTGTCTCCATGGCAACATCTGTTCCTGTTCCTATGGCGATGCCCACATCAGCGGTTGCAAGGGCAGGAGCATCATTGATGCCGTCTCCCACCATGCCGACCTTTTTGAGTTGGCTCTTGAGCCGCTTAATTTTTTCAGACTTTTGATCAGGCAGAACTTCGGCGATAATCTTATCAATATCAACCTGGCTTGCAATTGTATCTGCCGTATGAATGTTGTCCCCTGTGAGCATGACAACAGAAAGATTAAGGTCATGAATCTGCCGGATTCCCGTAGCTGAATCCGGTTTAATCGTATCTGCAACCGATAGCATACCATACAGTTCATCTTCTTTGCTGATAACTATTACTGTTTTACCTTCAGATTGAAGCGCTGCAATTTTTTTGGAAACTTTTTCAGATATCGTTCCCGATGCCTTGATCCAGTCCGGCTTTCCGGCCTTCACAAGGGTCCCGTCAATAATTCCCTGCACGCCGCTGCCTCTTGATGCTTTAAATTCGTTTAACGGGTATAGTTCAACGCCTCTTTTTTCAGCCTCTTCCACAATTGACCTGCCTACCGGATGCTCCGACCCTTTTTCAACGGAGGCAACTATCCTTAACAACTCTTCCGCATTTTTACATGTAGGTGCAAAATGTATAATATCAGTAACTGCCGGTTTCCCTGAAGTGATGGTGCCTGTTTTGTCAAGGACGATTGTGTCAAGCTGGGCTGTGGTTTCAAGGGCTTCACTGTTCTTAAAAAGAATGCCTTGTTCAGCACCTTTTCCCGTTCCTGCCATTATAGCAGTTGGGGTGGCAAGACCAAGGGCGCAGGGGCATGCTATAACTAGCACTGCTACAAACCGTATCATGGCCGGAACAAAATCACCTGTAAGTCCCCACCACAAGCCAAAGGTGATAAAAGCAACGGATATAACCAGTGGCACAAATACCGCCGCCACACGATCGGCAAGCGCCTGTATGGGTGCTTTACTGCCCTGGGCTTCTTGAACAAGTTTGATAATCCGGGCAAGGGCGGTATCTTTTCCAACCTTTGTCGCCTTAAATTTTATCAATCCTTCGCCGTTTATTGTTCCTCCGGTAACCCGGTCGTCAACAGACTTGTCAACCGGCAGAGGTTCTCCGGTCAGCATGGATTCATCTATTGATGAGTCTCCGTCAACCACGATACCATCAACCGGAATTTTTTCTCCGGGCCTCACAATCACAATATCGCCGGTTTTAACCTGAACAAGGGGCACCTCTTTTTCAATATCATCTTCGATTATGGTTGCGATTTTGGGAGCAAGGCCCATAAGTTTTCGTATCGCCCCTCCTGTTCTTGCCTTTGTGCGGGATTCAAGCATTTTTCCCAACTTGATAAGGGTGATGATTACTGCAGATGTTTCAAAATATACATGATCTCCCAGAAAAGGAAAAAACAGCACTAAAAAAGAGTAGAAATATGCCACTGAAGACCCCATGGCAACCAAAACGTCCATGTTGGCGGTCATATTCCTAAGGCTTTTAAATGCGCCGGTATAGTAATCCCATCCGGTATAAAATTGAACAGGCGTGGCAAGGGCCAAGAAAAACCAGTTTACCCATACCTGATGACTCCATTCTCCTGTGAGGTTGAAATCCCTTGACATGCTTATAAG
>JAUXBD010000355.1 GCA_030619585.1 Desulfobacteraceae bacterium | reverse complement strand
TGCGTTTTATTCCCATAAGATGCCTCGGGTCTTTTAACGTGATCTGGATAAAGGATGCCCTTGCCCAGGGAATGGACGGTGTTTTTCTTCTTGGGTGCAAGCATGGTGATGATTACCAGTGCCATTTTGTGAAAGGAAGCGAACTTGCGGACATAAGGATGCAAAAGATAGGTGATGCCCTAACAAGCCTTGCCCTGGAAGAAGAAAGGGTAGAGCAGTTCCAGATTGCAATTGATGAATATGACAAGCTTCCCAAAATTATCAATGACTTTGTAGAGGTAGTGGAAGCTCTTGGCCCGAATCCTTTCAAAGGGTTCTGATATTTGAAAATTTTTCATGAATGTTGATAGTTCATTAAATATTTAAAATGCTGACTTTCAACGATAAATAGTAGGAGGAATTAAAATGACGGATAAATACCTTGCCGAGCCTGATCTAGGGTTTATAAAAGAGGTTGTCGGGCTGGGAGGAGATTCTGTTAAAAAATGTTTCCAGTGTGCAACATGTTCGGTTGCATGTGCCATTGCTCCGGATAACAAGCCTTTTCCCAGAAAGGAGATGATTGCCGCATCATGGGGGCTTAAGGACAAACTGGTTAAAAATGCTGACATATGGCTGTGCCATGAGTGTGGTGACTGCTCAACACTGTGCCCCAGAGATGCAAAGCCAGGAGATGTATTGAGCGCTGTAAGGTCAATTGCAATTGCCGAATACGGCACACCAAAGTCAATTCCCTTTTTATCTTCATTAGGCAAGGCGGTGAATGACAAAACAAAGCTGCCGTGGCTTCTTATCATTCCTGCAATATGGCTTGGGCTCATGGCGATTATAACAAATGCTTTTCGTGGTCCTCTTACAGAAGCCCTCGGGCATCACTGGACCCATGGCGTGCCTGCCGATGCAATTGCCCACACAAATTTCATCTCCACATGGCTGGTTGATATAACATTTGTGCCGCTATCAGGGCTTGTTGCCCTGATGTTCGGCCTTGGTCTTATTCGTTTTGTAAAGGACATCCATGAAAATGCTGTGCTTGAAGGGAAAACCGCAAATAAGGATTTTAATCTTACGGCTTTTCTAAGCACTTTTGTCGGTGTACTTCTTACAATACTTAAGCACAGCAAGTTTGACCAGTGCACGGAAAACAAAGAGCGTTCTACAGCACATATGATGGTATTATACGGGTTTATAGGATGTGCAGTTGTGACAGGCTGCGCCGTTATTCTCCTTTATCTGTTCGGCGCACCTGGACCTTACAGCCAGCTTACCCCCCTTAAATGGCTTGCAAACATAAGCGGAGTTGCAATTGTTATCGGAAGCGGCCTTTTGATTAAGAACCGGCTGGACAAAAAAGATCATCCCAGCAGCTATAAAGACTGGTACCTTCTGGGAACTGTTTTTGGAATCGGCATAACAGGACTTCTTTGTGAGATGTTAAGATTAGGGGAACTCAAAGTACTTTCATATTTTCTCTATTATCTTCATCTTATTCTTGTGTTCAACCTGTTTGCATACTTGCCTTTTTCAAAGATGGCGCATTTTATATACAGAACTGTGGCTTTAATGTATGCGGAATATGCAGACAGAAAATAAGAAGTTAAAAAAAGTCATAGTATAGTAAGCTAAAAAAGGGGCGGGTGTTCTAACCGCCCCTTTTTTGTATTTGTTCCGGCGGATGTGATTTATTAAATTTATTCATAGGGCAGATTTATCTAATCCTGCCATGAATCTAGTTTTCCACTAATAAAGTCAATAACCTGCTTATGCTCACTTTTACCGTTTCCTGAAATGTATATGGGTGCACCAAAACTAAACATCACTTTTTTTGAAGGATCAATCTCTCCAAAATCTTTTACAATCCGCCCCACACCCCAGGCATCTGTTTTTAATGCAATGGGTATAACCGGAACCTTTGCATTTTTCGCAAGTTTAATTCCAATGGAATTAAACTTCTTTTCATCCAGGTAGTCACTGCGCGTTGTCTGGGGAAAAATAACCACAGATGTGCCCTGTTCCAGCCTTTGTTTACCCTCTTTCATAACCTTTTTAAAATCCTCCCTGGGGTTGACCCTCCCCACAACAATCGGATTACGGCTTTTCATTATATGCTTAAATACCGGGTATTTCAAAAGGCTGTCTTTTATCACAAAGGTAATGTTTCGATGGGACTGAATTACGCATGGCAAAATAAATGTCTCAAGAGTGCTCATGTGGTTGGCCACAAACACGCATGGGAGCTTAACATCTTGAAAGTGTGACAAATTTTCCACATCAAAGTTAACGCCAACACACTCAAGGAATTTTAACATCTTCCGACTGTCTGCGGCCCAGTCATTTCCCGTGTACCTTCCTGATTTCGCAGCCCTTGCCGCTTTCAAGATGCAATGTGCCATCAAGGGATAAAAGACACTGCCTGGAAACTTTCTTTTAAACCATGATATTTTGGAGAGAGGAGATCTGTAACTATTTTCGTGCATATTATCCGGTATCGTCAAAACAGCCGTGCTGATTTATATTTTTTATTACAAAGTCAGATATACCTCATTTTAACCAATTGAACCAGTCAAACCAATCCAACTAATTAAACTATTTATTCCCTATCCAGCCCAAATGCAGTGTGGAGTACACGTACTGCAAGCTCGGCATATTTCTCTTCAATAACGCAGGATATC
>JAUXBD010000369.1 GCA_030619585.1 Desulfobacteraceae bacterium | reverse complement strand
GATTAATCTATGGATAGATAAAGCTAAGGTTCATGAAACAAAGAACCATGAGTATAAATAAAACGTCGATAATATGAAATTTATTGCAGACTTTCATATTCACTCCAAATTTTCGAGGGCAACGGCAAAAAACCTTGACCTTGAGAACCTGTACATTTCAGCCCAACTTAAAGGGATAACGGTTGTCGGTACCGGAGATTTTACACATCCGGGCTGGTTTGCAGAAATAAAAGAGAAGCTTATCCCTGCTGAAGAGGGACTTTTTAAGCTGAAAGATGAGATAGCCAGGATTTGTGACCAAGAGGTCCCTGGAACATGTCGTGGAAAAGTCAGGTTTATTCTCACATCCGAGATAAGCAATATATACAAAAAAGACAGTAAAACCAGGAAGAACCACAACCTTGTTTTTATGTCAAGCTTAGATGCCGCATATGATTTCAATGCCAAGCTGGATTCAATCGGCAACATCAAGTCTGACGGAAGGCCTATTTTGGGTCTTGATGCAAGGGATCTTCTTGAGATAACCCTTGAGACATCAGATGATTCGTTTTTAATTCCAGCACATATCTGGACTCCTTGGTTTTCACTCCTGGGTTCAAAATCAGGATTTGACTCTCTTGAAGAGTGTTTTGAGGATCTTACCCCACATGTTTTTGCTGTTGAAACCGGCCTTTCATCAGATCCTGCAATGAACTGGCGTGTATCAGGCCTCGACGGTCTGACCCTTGTGTCAAATTCCGATGCACACTCTCCTTCAAAACTTGGACGGGAGGCAAATAGATTTGATACTAAGTTATCATATCAGGAGATAAAATCCGCAATGGAATCGGGGGACCCCGAACATTTTCTTGGAACGTTTGAGTTTTACCCGGAAGAGGGTAAGTATCATTTTGATGGCCACAGAAAATGTGATATCTGTCTTGAGCCAAAGGAGTCAATTGCATATGGTGGTAAGTGTCCTGTTTGCAAAAGGCCCCTTACACTGGGCGTTTTATATAGGGTTGAAGAGCTTGCCGATCGTCCCGACAATGAAAAACCTGAAAGAAATCACCCCTATTACAGCATTATACCCCTTGAAGAGATCTTGTCCGAATTGTTAAAGGTAGGGCCAAAATCAAAAAGGGTACAGCACAATCTCAGTGCTTTAATAAGAAAACTGGGCCCTGAACTTGAGATCCTTCATAATGCTTCCATAAGCAACATTGACAAAGCCGGCATCCCTTTGCTTGGTGAAGCCATAAAAAGGATGCGTGAAAAAAAAGTTCATCTGTACCCCGGGTATGACGGAGAGTTTGGAAAGGTTAGAGCTTTCACCCAAAAGGAAAGGGAGGAACTGTCTCCACAGAGGCCTCTTTTTATAATGCCTGATACCTGCCCTGATCTAAAATCAGATGGTCTAAAACAAGATGCAAAAAAACGATTAAAAAAAAACCAAAACAAAGACTCCCCAAAAAGATCGGGCACCATAGGCAACAAAAAGCCCCAAAACTTGCCTAAACAAAAAACTGAAAGAAAAAAAACAAAAGTTTCCATCCTGGAAGGGCTCAATGCAGAGCAGGAAAAAGCTGTAAAACACAAACAAGGCCCTCTGTTGATAGTGGCAGGGCCCGGCACCGGCAAGACCCATACCCTTACCAGAAGAGTTGCGCATCTTATTAAAAACAGAGGTGTTGAACCGGAAACCATTCTTGCGCTTACTTTCACAAATAAGGCGGCCCAAGAGATGTCACACAGGCTCAAGATTTTAATAGATGGCCTCAAGACGGCCCCTCATGTGGCCACATTTCACGCCCTGTGTTTAAAGCTCCTAAAAGAGATTGACGCCCAAGACGATGAAATTGTCTCAAAGGATTCTGCGCCAAAAGTCAGCCATTTAAAATTTAATATCATAGACGACTTCTATCAGATCACCCTGGTTGACAAAGCTATAAGGATGGTTGAAAAAAGCTCCGGCCTGAAGGTTTCAATAACACCCAAAACTTGTCTTGATATGATTATATCTGCAAAGCAGCAGATACTTTCCCCGGATGACAACCTTGATGCAGTTGTATGTGACGCAGAGTGTGATGGTAAATTGTTTTCCTTATTATATGGAACTTACCAGGATCTTCTATCTTGCCAGCATCTTGTTGATTATGAGGATCTTATTTTTAAAGTCGTTAAACTTATTGAAACAGATGAAAAGATCCGCCGAAAATACCAAAGCAGGTATCAACACCTTTTTGTGGATGAATATCAGGACCTCAACCATGGCCAGTATCGCATTGTAAGGGCCCTTGCCCAGAATAAAACATCAGGAGATGAGAAGATATGCGTTATAGGTGATCCGGACCAGTCCATTTACGGGTTTCGGGGATCTGATGTTCGATATTTCAAACAGTTTATCAATGACTATCCGGGTGCAAAAATAATAACACTTAACCAAAATTACCGCTCCACAATATACCATAATTATTCTTAGTCGCTTGTGGGATCTTTTATAATATGTTTTTCTGGGATCCTTAACACTGCCAATTTTTTTTTTTTTTTTTTTTTTTGCGATTCTTACGTTT
>JAUXBD010000090.1 GCA_030619585.1 Desulfobacteraceae bacterium | reverse complement strand
TAAAAATAAAAATTAGAAGTTTAATTTATAGTTTTCCAGCTTTTCAAATGTTTGTAATTATATAATGCTTCATTAACAACCCAAAGGAAATCATATGCTCAGAATATTGCGAAAACATGCTACTTCTTGGATAATAAAGATACTTTTAGGAGTAATTGTTGTTGTTTTTATATTTTTTGGTTTTGGTTCTTTTACATCGAAAAAAGCAAACATGGTTGCCAGTGTTAACGGGAAAATCATCACCCCGGAACAGTACAGAAGGGCATATAATAACCTGATTGACCAGTACCGGTACAACTTCGGGGACAACTTGAGCAATGAAATGATCAAGTTGCTTCAACTAGATAAGAAAGCCCTTGATTTGCTTATAGACCAGAGAGTTCTTCTAAATGAAGCGAAAAACCTTAAAATTAAAATTTCAAATGATGAGCTTGAGAATGCCTTAAAAAAGATCACCGCATTTCAAGAGGCAGGCAAATTTAGCAACCGGATATACCTGAAACTTTTAAGCAGAAGCAGAATAACTCCTGAAGAATTTGAGGCTTCCCAAAGAGAGATGATGATAATAGAAAAGCTCAAATCACTTGTAACCGGTAGTGTAAAAACATCTGAACAAGAGGCCAAAGAGTGGTTCAACTGGGATAAGTCAATGGTAAACATTGATATTGTGGCATTTAAACCTGACAAATACGATGATATCCAACCAACTGACGAAGAGATCCAGGCATTTTTCGAAGAAAATAAAAACAGGTATAAAACAAAACCAAAGATAAATGTGCGTTATTTACACTTTGATCCTTCTGAATACAGTTCAAAGGTTAAGATCTCAGAAGACACTGTCAAAGAGTATTTTATTGAGAATGCATATAAATATATCAAACCAAAAACCGTCGAAGCGCGTCATATTCTTTTACAAGTCAATAGTGATGCCAGCCAGGTAATAGCTGATGACAAGAAGAAAAAAGCGCTGGATATCTTAAAGCTTGCAAAAGAGGGAGAAGCTTTTGCCGAACTTGCGAAAAAATATTCGGAAGGGCCGTCAAAAGACAAGGGCGGGTACCTGGGTAGTTTTCAAAGGAATACAATGGTAAAACCGTTTGCCGACAAGGCTTTTTCCATGAAAGCAGGAGAGATAAGCGAGCCTGTGCGTACAGAATTCGGGTGGCACATAATTAAAGTTGAGAAAGTTAATGAGAGCTCTGCCCAGAAACTTGATGAGGTAAAAGATAGCATACGCAAAAAATTAACTGATGAAAAGGCAACAGTCCAGGCATCTGAAGAAGCTGAATCTGTTTTTGACATCTCCATTGAAGGAGATGACCTTGTAAAAGCCGCCAAGGAATATGGCCTTGAACTTAAAACAACCGGATTTTTCTCAAAGCAAGAACCGTATAAAGGTGTAAAAGACTCCAACAAATTTGTCACAACCGCCTTTGGCTTACCCCTTAAGGAGGTCAGTGAAGTTCAGAGTTTTAGCGATGGACTCTATATTCTACAGGTCCTGGAAAAAGCCCCGGAAATAATACCTGAATTAAAAGATGTAAAGTTTGAAGTCACAGCTGACCTGAAAAAGGAGCAGCAAGATAAAAAGGCGGCCGAGGATGCGGGCAATTTTTTGAAAACGGTAAAAGAGAGCGGCTCCTTGAAAGAGGAGAGCAAAAAACTAAATTTGGAGATAATATCCACAGGCTTTTTTAAACGCAATGATCCAATACCTCAAATCGGTTCCGACATACAGATCAACAAAACGGTTTTTATGCTTTCCGAAGAAAACCCGCTGGCCGATGATGTTGTAAAAGGTTCAGATAGATACTATGTCATTGAATTTAAAGAGAGGAAAACTCCTTTAATAGATGATTTTGACAAGGAAAAAACAAAGATAATAGAAAATCTTCAAGAACAAAAGAAAATGAAACTTTACAATACTTGGCTGGCTCAATTAAAAAATAAAAGTAAAATTGCCATTAACGATAATTTTGGAAGCCGGTGATGTAAAATGAATGATTTACTTCATGCTTTTAAAAAATGCCCTGAATGCCTTGCCAATCTGAAGATGGACGCAGATCGTTGCCATGAGTGCAAGACAAAAGTAGGACCTGTCGGCAAACGCGGGATTGCAAAAAGGCCAGTGGACTGGTTGGGATATTTGCTTGCCATTACCTTTTCCACAGCCATAGTGTACTTTATCTGGTGGGCTTTTTTAAAATAGTGTTGCATAGGAAAATTAATATGAACAAAAGGCCTATGTTGTCTTTTAAGACTTTAATTGTTGCGTTATCAATCTTTGCCACCAGCGTATCCGGCTTTGCCACCAGCGTATCCAGCTTTGCCACCTGTTTAGCTGGAAATGCCGCCGCTGAAACAAACATTTCAGCCAAATGGCCCCATGAGATAAGTGACCTTCGCCAAGACCCCGCCATTGTTTTTGGAAACCTTGCCAATGGTTTCAGATACATCCTGATGGAAAACCAAGAGCCAAAAGACAGGGTTAGCCTCCACTTAAATGTCCAGGCAGGATCAATACAGGAAACCGACAGCCAACAGGGTCTTGCACACTTTCTGGAACATATGCTTTTTTGCGGTTCAGAACATTTCAAGCCCGGAGAACTGATTAAATATTTCCAGAGCATCGGGATGGAGTTTGGCGCAGATGCAAACGCACATACAAGTTTTCATGAAACTGTTTATGATGTTATTTTACCAAAAGGCGACTTGGAAAATATGGCAAAAGGCCTTCTTGTGGTAAAAGATTACGCAAACGGCGCGCTTCTTCTCCAGTCTGAAATTGACAGGGAGAGAAAAGTGATCCTGGCTGAAAAAAGGACCCGGGACTCGGCTTCTTTTAGAACAATTGTCTCATCTTTAAAATTTGAATTTCCGGAATCAAAAATATCCCACCGAATTCCCATAGGCATTGAAAAGGTTATTAAAGCTGCCGATCGCAGCATTATTAAAGAGTATTATGATACCTGGTATAGTCCGGAAAATATGATACTGGTCATGGTGGGTGATTTTGATGCACACAATGCAAAGCCCCTTATTGAAAAAAAATTTTCCGATCTAACTGCCAGGGCTTCAGCCAAGCCATCTCCGGATATAGGTAATATAAATCATAAAGGCACAAAAACGTTCTACCATTTTGAAAAAGAGGCAGGGGAGACCTCAATCACTATTGAAACAATTAGTAAAGTTCCCAGGCATCCTGATTCTTTTGCCTTTCAAAAAGAGACGATTATAAGGGATGTGGGAAATCAAATAGTTCAAGACCGTCTTAACACAATGGTCAGCAAGCCCGACACCCCTTTTACTTCTGCCGGGATAGCTTCGGGTATCTATCTGCATGAGATTGAATATGCAGAACTCAATGCTGACTGTAGCCCTGAAAACTGGCAAAAATCAATTATGCTTCTTGAGCAGACCTTGAGAAGGGCGTTAAAATACGGGTTTACAGACACAGAACTTGAAAAAGTCAAAAAAAGTCTTCTGTCTGACTTGGATAAAGCAGTAAGGGGCCGCTCAACCCGCAAAAGCCGGGATCTTGCAAATAAAATCATCTGGCATCTAAATAATGACGGGGTTTTCCAGTCACCCGAACAGGAAAAAGAGCTTTACGCCCCGGTGATTAAATCCCTTACTTCCAAAACAGTTCATCTATCATTTAAAAAGGCATGGGGAGCTTCGCACAGGCTTGTGCTTGTCACCGGTAACGCCGATCTGAACCAAGATGACCCGGGCCAAGACAATCCTGAGAAAAAGATACTTTCGGCAATGGTAAAAAGTGGTAAAGTCACAGTTTTTCCCCCGGCCAAAAAGAACAAAGTGGTTTTCCCCTACCTTCCCGAGCCTGAAAAAAAGGATGTGATCAAAAACAGAAAAGAGATTGCCGACCTTGGCATTGTCCAGATAGATTTTGCAAACAACATAAGGCTGAACATTAAGAAAACAGATTTTAAAGCGGATGAGGTCATCCTTGCTGCCGGTTTTGGACAAGGCAGATCTTACGAGCCGAAAGATAAACCGGGATTATCCTCCCTTTGCACAAGCGTTATTAATGAGAGCGGAGCAGGCAAGCTCACGAAAGATGATCTAAAGTGGGCGCTGGCAGGCAAAAACACACATTTATATTTCAATGTCGGCGAGGAAAGGTTTAGCTTCCATGGTCGGACTGTTTCCAAAGAGGTCCCTCTTTTGTTCCAGCTTCTCTATACACAAATAACAGATCCTTTATACAAACAAGATGCGTATCTATTAGCAATGGAGCGGTTCAAACAAAAATACAAATCTTTTTTACACACAATTGAAGGCGCAGTGGCGCTCTCGGGGAAAAAATTTCTTTCAGGAGGTGACAGCCGTTTCGGTTTCCCTTCTTTTGAAATTTTTAAAAAAAATACCCTTGACGATATAGAAAAATGGGTGATTACATCATTAAAAAATGATCAACTTGAAGTTTCAATCGTGGGTGATTTTGACGTTGAAGCTGTCGTCCGGCAGGCATCAAAATACCTGGGTAACCTTCCCAAACGAAATCCTGCCGTTTCACACAAAGCAAGCAATCTCATCAAATTCCCTGAAGGAAAATCATTGAAAATCAACGTTACCACAAAGATCCCAAAGGGCATGGTGGATGTCTCATACCCCACAGAAGATTTCTGGAACATTAAAAGGACCAGAAGATTCATAGTGCTTGGCCATGTATTTTCAGAAATGATGCGACTGAGGATAAGAGAGGAGCTTGGAGCAACTTATTCAGCCTATGCATACAACAGGGCAAGCCGTGCCTATTCCGGCTATGGAGTGCTTCATGCAGCAGCACAGGTTGATCCTGAAGATGCCGATCAAGTTGTATCGGAAATAAAAAGGATATCTGAAAATCTTTCAAGAAACGGCGTCGGTAAAGAACAGCACAAGCTGGCTCTTGACCCTGTGCTTACAGGAATAAAGGATACGATAAGAACAAACGGTTACTGGTTAAACAGCGTTCTTATCGGATCAAAAGAGCACCCTGAACAGCTTGAATGGAGCAGGACCATCATACCGGGCTTCTCTTCAATAACGGCACAGGAATTGTCATCTCTTGCTAAACAATACCTTGACAATGACAAAGCGGCATTGATTGTTATCAAACCGGAAGAGTGAACCGTATTAGGTTAAATTCACCTTAAGAATTCCTCCACCATTTTAATCATATCTTCCAATTTGTCCGGCTTAACCCATTTCACCTCAGGATCAGCCCTGAACCATGTAAATTGGCGCTTTGCGTACCTTCTGCTATCCCTTTTCATGGTCCTGACAGCTTCATCAAAGTTAAGGTCCCCGGACAGGTACTTAACCATATGACTGTAACCGATGGACTGCATCGATTTTAGATCTTTTGAATACCCCATTTCCAAAAGGTCTTTGACCTCTTTGACAAATCCCTTACTCAGCATTTCATCAACCTTTGTCTCAATACGGTCATACAAAACTTCTCTGTATGAATGCAGGCAGATCTTTAAGGCATCAAACTTTTTCTCTTTAAACCCGTGCTCTTTGTTGTAATCGGAAAGGGGTTTTCCGGTTTTTTCAAATATCTCAAGCGCCCTTACGATCCTGAAAATATCGTTATGGTGTATTTTTTGGGCTGCATCTTTATCAATTCTGCTCAACCGTTCATGCAAAACTTTTCCGCCCTGTTCTTTTGCCTCTTTTTTTAAACGCTCAAGCACCCTGCTGTCTGCCGGCCTTGCCCTTGACAGTCCGTGCACAAGAGCTTTTATATAAAGCCCGGTACCTCCCACCACAAAGGAAACAACCCCTTTATCTTCAAGTTGCAGAATCCTTCTTCCAGCTATTTCAGAATACTTTGCCGCATCAAAAGACTCATCCGGATCAACAACATCTATCATGTGGTGGGGTATACAGGCCTGCTCTTTTGCCGTGGGTTTTGCAGTGCCTATATCCATATGCCTGTAAACCTGCATCGAATCAGCACCCACAATTTCGCCTTTAAATTTTTCAGCAAGTTCAATTGCAACTGACGTCTTGCCCACACCGGTTGGGCCGCAGATTACGATAAGCCTGTGTTTTTTCATATTCCCTGTAAAAAAGGCCTCGAATCTTAATAATGATTGGAGGCCTTTTAATATAAATTATTGATGATATTTTAGAACGGTATATCATCATCCGGTGGTTGAGGCGGAGGGCCGCCGGAAAAACCGTTGTCAGAGTATCCTCCTCCCTGGTCCTGCCCGCTTGAACCCTGAGGGCCGCCTTTCTGGTCCTGCCCGCTTGAACCCTGAAAGCCTCCTCCCTGGCCGGCTGTTCCCTGGCCGGCTGTTCCCTGGCTGCCTCCACCATATCCTCCGGAATCC
>JAUXBD010000008.1 GCA_030619585.1 Desulfobacteraceae bacterium | reverse complement strand
GGTCGTAGGATCAACCGTGTCCAGTATAACTCCTGAAGAATGGAAGCAGGCCGGTGCAAGAAGAACCCATGAGGCACTGGATAATGAACCCGGAGTTGTGAATTATCGTACCATTGGAGGTTCCAACATTCTTTCCATACGCGGTTATACAAATAACGCATCCGTAAGAGGAGTTTCATGGCAACTTGATGGTGTGCCTTTAAATACCCTTACCTATGGCACGGCAGCACATACTGTTCCTGACTGGTCCCTGGGTACTTTGAATAAGATTGAAATGATTAAAGGGCCGGGTTCCGCCCTGTATGGTTCAGATGCTTTTCATGGCGTTGTTTCCCTGAAAACATTTGAAAATGATGAAGATTTCTATTCTGCTGATGTCGCAGGCGCATATCCGGCATATTATGATGCAAGCACGAGAATAAGCAAAGGTATTAATGATAAGGTCAGGATCGATGCGGCAGCAGGCACGGCATTTCAGGGGGACCTGGATATCGACTACGAATATGAAGATACTGAAGGCAGTCCTGTATTCGATTTGTCGCCTAAAAACGGCACAGGAAACCGTAAATATGAATATGAGTCCATGTCAGGTATGGTTAAAGTAAAAGTCAAACCTTCTGAAAGGCTTGAAATGGGAGTGGGATTTTATGGAAGTCACTGGGACGCAAATGAACATACATCGGTGCGAAAACTTGTAATGCATCAAAGAGAAACAGATATTATGGACAATGAAGCAGACTTTCTCATGGGAAAGTTGACGATGAATTATGATTTCGGCAGGGATATAATATTTGAGGCTGATGCCTATTCATGGGAATCGGATCGGATTGAGTACTCGAAGATAGATCCGGATACATTTCTTGCTGCAGCAAATTCACCTAGTCCTAAAGTGAACGCACTGGCAATTACAGATGCAACAGATGCTTCGAAAAACGGCAGATCCGGTTTGCGGTTTGCCCTTAAACAAAAGGATAACAGGTATAACCTGCAATGGGTTCTTGGCTGCGATTATAATGAAATGAAAGTCAAAGACACTTCAAGCAGACTTGAACTGTACCCTTCAGGACAGGAGGTGGATAATTATTTTCTACCGGTTCCTGGCAAAGCCCCTTTTGACGGAATTGAGAGAGATATCAGTAGCATATTTCTTCAGACAAAATGGGAAGCAGTGGACGACAGACTTTTTTTTATAGCCGGTGCAAGGCATGATTCTTATTCGGATTTTGGCGACCAGCTTACCCCCAGGACAGGTATAATTTATAAACCCGGTGAAAAATCTTCCATAAAAGCTCTTTATGGTCAGGCATTCAGAGCTGCTTTCGGAAATGAACTTACATCTGCAAGTGCAGTTGTATTGGGTTCAAAAGATATAGATCCCGAGGTCATTGACGTATATGAGCTTGTTTATATGTACAGGGATGAAGGGTGGAAGTTGAGCTTAAACGGTTTTTACAGTAAATTGACCGACGGGATTATCAAAGTTGCAAATTCGTCCTATGTGCCTGGTTCACCGGCCAGTTCCCTTGAATCTTTCCCGGAGATTTACGCAAATGAAGGCGAAAGCCGGTCTTATGGCGCTGTGGTGTCTTTTTCGTGCAATTTTGATCCGTTCGGTCTGGATCTTGGCCTGTCATATGCAAAAAGCGAAGCTGTGGACGTGAATGATCCCATTGACAGTACCAAAATCATAGATCAGGAGTATGACGTATTTCCTGAATACTCCTTAAAGTTCGGCGTTTTTTATTTCCGTGAGGAACAGGATGTTAGATTTCATCTTAACAATATTCTTTATCTTGGCATGAAAGAATATCCGTCAACATACAAAACATCGCTCAGATCGCCTGATGACCTGCCTCCTTTCTGGAGGACGGATTTGAATATATGCAAAAAAGTTACTGAAAAGATGGAGTTGACCCTGGATATAAGGAACCTGTTTAATCGCACAAATAACATGCCTTCGGTGTGGGGTATGAAAGACGGTCTTGAAGAACCGGGGATAAGTGTTCTTGTCAGGGCGAGATATAAATTTTGATTATGGCGGTAATAAGACAGTGACCAATGCTTTGGAAGATTCTACGGTAAATTTAAGAAGCAAATTCTACCGGTGATTATGTACTTAATAAAGACTATACATTCAAAGATGCTGAAGTTCAGCAGAACCGTTTGCACAAGCCTGACGATGTTTATGATTGTCCTTGCCGCGTTTGGTCTTTCTGCCACATCGATCGGTTATGCTGAGTCAGCAAAAGTTAAAAAAGCCCCTCAGGCACTCATCAAGGCGGGGTATCTCTATAAGTTTATCTTTTTTGTTCGGTGGCCGGATGAAAAACGACCTTCATCGAAAAAGGATAAGAAAGAAGCTGAAGACGTTTCAATAGAGGAGCAAAGCGGGCAATTGATTTCGGATGAAGATATCACAATCGGCATTCTTGGCGACGATCCTTTTGGTGACTATTTAAAGCCTATCGAAGGCAGGGTCATAAAATCCTTGAATAAAAAAGTGGTGATTAAACGTTTCGGGCCATACAGAGATGGGATTAATCTTAAACAGTGCCATATTTTATATATCTGTTCGTCCGAGAAAGAAAATATTGAAAAGATTCTCAGCAGGACTGACGGAAATGCCATACTGACCGTCGCCGACATCAAAGGTTTTCTGGAATTGGGAGGCATGGTTAATTTGGTTGATGTTATGGGACTTATTCGCTGGGAAATAAACCTGGCGTCCACAAGACGATCGGGTTTAAAGATAAGCTCTACCTTAATTCAAAGCGCGGTCATGGTGATACCGGTGCCATAAACCATCAGGAATGAATAAAATGTTCTCTATTCGCAATTTGAATATCAGGGATAAACTGATTGCAATAATAATGCTTGCCAGCAGTGCTGCTGTTCTCATGGCAGGAAGTATATTCATTTCTTTTGCAGCATATATACACAGGACGAATCTGGCGAGGGACACAGCCAGCCTGGCTGAGGTGATTGGGAATAACTGTAAGGTTATCCTTGAATTTAAAGTATATGAAGATGCTCAGAAGGTGCTGTCAACTCTTTCGGCCAGGGATTCCATAGTATTTGCCAGCCTTTACGATGCAAGTGGTGAGGTTATTTCAACATATCGTCGCCATGTACCCGGAGATATCCTCCAGCAACAGGATACAAAGGACAACAGCCATGTGTTTGCAAATGGTATTCTACATGTTTTTTATAATGTCCGTGTAAACGAAATGGTTATCGGCACTGTCTATCTCCAGGATGATATGAGTCGTGTCTATCAAAACATTAAGCGCGAAGCCTCTATCCTTATATTCATTGTACTGGTTGCTTTAGCTGCGTCCTATATTCTTTCATCGAGGTTGCAGGGGATGATTTCCAGGCCGATTCTTTCTCTGGCCGGCATCGCCGGAACGATTTCTGAAGAAAAGGATTATTCTCTGCGCGCTCAAAAAGAAAGCAATGACGAAGTAGGGCAGCTAATAGAATCATTTAATGAAATGCTTGAACAGATTCAGCAACGGGATGATGCACTGAGGGAGAGTGAAGAACGGTTTGAACTTGCTTTAAGGGGAGCCGATCTTGGCCTGTGGGACTGGGATATTGTAACAGGACATGTCATTTTCAACAGACGCTGGGCCGAGATGCTTGGATATTCAGTTGAAGAGATAGAACCGAGTATTAAAGGCTGGGAGAAGATGCTTCACCAGGATGATGTCCTCCGTGTCAGGGCCACTTTGAAGGATAATTTTGATGGGAAAGAGACGTTTGACGAGGCCGAGTATCGTCTCAAAACAAAGGCAGGTGGATGGAAATGGATTCTGGCGCATGGTATGATTGTTGGACGTGATACAGCCGGTAATCCCCTCCGCTCTGTTGGGACGCATCTTGACATTACAGAGCGTAAAGAAGCAATAGATAAGATCGAGGCATCCCTCAGAGAAAAAGAGGTGCTCTTAAAGGAGATCCACCACCGTGTCAAAAACAATATGCAGGTCATCATCAGCCTGCTCAGACTTCAGTCTGAGCAGGTAACGGACAAACAGTATCTTGATATGTTTAAAGAGAGCCAGGATCGTATAAGATCCATGGCTCTTGTTCATGAAAAGCTCTACCAGACTAAAAACCTGGCAGATGTTGACTTTAAAAGATATGTCAAAAGTCTTGTAACTAGTCTGTTCAGATCTTATGGAACCCGGCCGGACAAAATTGCACTAAATATAGAAGTTGAAGATGTTTCACTAGGACTTGAAAGTGCTATTCCGTGCGGATTAATTATCAACGAACTGGTTTCAAACTCCCTGAAATATGCATTTCCTGAAGAAAGAAAGGGGGGGGTCAGGGTAGCCCTTAATTCAATCAATGGCGACGAGCTTGTGCTGGAAGTTAGTGACAATGGAATAGGTATTTCCGAAGAGTTGGATGTCAGAAATGCAGAATCAATGGGCCTGCATCTGGTCACAATATTATCGGAAGATCAGCTCCACGGTAAGATTGAATTAAGCAGAACCGGGGGAACAAACTTTCATGTCCGATTTAAAAAGCATACATACAAAGCGAGGATATAAGCAATGGTAAAAGCAAACATTCTGATTGTAGAAGATGACAGGATTGTAGCGGAAGACATAAAGGTCAGTTTAAAGGAACTGGGGTTTAGTGTTTCCGGAGTTGTGCCTTCCGGAGAGGAAGCGCTTAAAAAAGTTGAAGCGGAACATCCTGACCTGGTGTTAATGGATATTATGTTAGAAGGTCAGATGAATGGGATTGAAGCCGCAGGACATGTTCGATCCCTGTTCAATATCCCGGTTGTGTATGTTACGGCGTATGCTGATGAAGATCTGCTTGCCCAGGCAAAGAGAACAGAACCATTTGGATATATTGTTAAGCCGTTTGAAGATATCGAATTAAACTCAGCAGTCGAGATCGCTCTTTACAAACATAAGATGGAGACAAAATTAAGAGAGAGCGAAGCATGGCTATCCACAACATTACGAAGTATAGGGGATGCGGTGATTGCCACCGACACAAAAGGTTATGTGACTTTTATGAATCCTGTTGCCCAGTCTTTGACAGGTTGGAATCCAAAAGAGGCTGTTGGCAAGCCTCTGACTGATGTGTTCAATATTATAAATGAGCAAACCAGACAAGATGCCGAAAATCCTGCAGCTAAAGTAATCCGCCAAGGTTCGGTTGTCGGCCTGGCAAACCATTCAATACTGATAGCAAAAGACGGAAAAGAAATACCCATTGATGACAACAGCTCTCCAATAAGAGATGAGAAAGGGAACATCACCGGTGCTGTTTTAGTCTTTCGTGATATCACCGAGCGGAAGCAGGCTGAGAAAGAAAAGGCAAAACTTGAAAACCAACTCCTGCAAGCCCACAAGATGGAAGCAATAGGGATGTTGGCAGGCGGTATAGCTCATGATTTCAACAATATACTGAGTATCATTCTTGGTAATGCTGAATTGGCAATGGACGATGTGCCTGAATGGAATCTTGCTCGACATAACCTTGAAGAGATTACAACAGCCAGTCTCCGGGCAAGAGATGTTGTACAGCAGCTTTTAAGTTTCAGCAGACAATCAGATCAAAAACAAAGGCCTGTAAATATAAGTCCAATTATTAAGGATTGTCTTAAGTTTTTAAAGTCATCAATCCCCGCGAGTATAGATATTCATGAAACCATTTCGGATGAGTCGGTCATTGTAATGGCTGATCCCACCCACATTAATCAAGTGATGCTGAACCTTTGCACAAATGCCGCCCACGCCATGTATAAAAACGGGGGGGTTATGGAGGTTGGTGTTTCTGTCCTTGAAGTCGGCAAAAATGCAGCAATTCAAGATGTCGAATTAAACCAGGGTCAATATGTAAAGATCAGTATGAGTGATACAGGGCACGGAATAGCTAAAGAACATATAGATAGAATTTTTGATCCGTATTTTACCACAAAGGAAGTTGGTGAAGGGAGCGGGATTGGACTTTCCGTTGTTTATGGAATTGTAAAGAGTTATGATGGTGCGATTTCAGTTGACAGCGAATACGGAAAAGGAACAACTTTCAATATATTCCTCCCTGTTGTTGATAAAGAACCTGTATTTGAAGAAGAAACCGATACAACAATGCCGACTGGTTATGAAAGGATACTTTTCGTTGATGATGAAAAGTCCATAACAGATATGACAAGCCGGATCTTAAAACGATTGGGATATACAGTTACAGTCAAAACCAGCAGCATGGATACGTTGGCAACATTTAGAGCCCGGCCTGATAATTTTGATCTCATAATTTCAGACATGTCCATGCCGGGTATGACAGGTGACAAGCTGGCAAAGGAACTTCGGACAATCCGGCCGAACATTCCAATTATCCTTTGCACCGGGCACAGTGAACGGATTAACGATGAAAAAGCAAAAGCAATTGGTGTTCGCGCTTTAGTCATGAAGCCGATTGTAAAAAATGAGTTGGCTAGAACTATTCGGAAGGTTCTGGATGGAAATGAATAATGCTTATTATACATCTATAAAAACACAATGTGCCGAGAGCACGAGAGGGGGAACTCATGGGATTTGCGTCTGACAATAAAACTCTGCTGGATTGTGCATACTACTGGGAGAAGGAAACGCCGGATAATACGTACTTCATTCAACCAATGGGGGGTGGTGATGACAATATCAAGACCTGGGTATGGAAAGAGGCGATCGATGAAGCCAGACGCATGGCGAGTTATTTAAAAAGCCTGGGACTGCCTGAACGCAGCCACATTGCTCTGTGCTCTAAAAACTGTTCACATTGGGTAATGGCGGATCTGGCCATATGGATGGCAGGACACGTGAGCGTACCAATTTTTCCAATTCTGACAGCCGACATCGTCAAATATACGATCGAACATTCCGAATCAAAGCTGCTTTTCGTCGGTAAACTTGATCCTGTCTGGGATGAAATGAAGAAGGGGGTGCCGGCTGACCTGCCCAAGATTGCTTTTCCCCTTGCTCCTGATAACGACCACGAAAAGTGGGACGATATCATCGCAAAGCACGAACCACTGGCTGAACCGGAAGAGCGCTTGCCTGAGGAGGTGGCCACCATTATTTATACATCAGGAAGCACGGGCAAACCCAAGGGTGCGATGCACAGTTTTGGCGCTATGTGCCAGAGCGGCAAAGGCATCTCAAAGTATCTAAATACACATTCCGGTGACAGGGTGTTGTCCTACCTTCCTTTATCACATGTCTTTGAGAGATGGGTTATCCAGGCACACTCCCTTTATGCAGGTTTTCCACTTTACTTTGCCGAATCGCTTGATACCTTTTTGCAGGACCTTCAAAGGGCACGGCCGACACTGTTTATCTCAGTTCCCCGGCTGTGGCTTAAATTTCAGCTTGGAGTCTATCAGAAAATGCCTGCCAAAAAACTTAACCGCCTGCTGAAGATTCCTATCTTAAAGAATATCGTGAAAAAGAAGATTCTAACCCAGCTTGGATTGGATCAGGTACGATTTGCCGGTTCAGGATCTGCACCTATCCCCAAAGAGGTTATAGAGTGGTACAGAAACCTCGGGCTTGAGCTGCTTGAAGGCCTTGGCATGACTGAAAATTTTGCCTATTCACACTGCAATAAGCCCGGTGAAGTACGCCCGGGCTACGTTGGCCCGCCATACCCCGATGTGCAGCATCGCATCAGCGAAGAGGGAGAAATCCAGGTTAAAAGTCCGGGGGACATGATGGGCTACTATAAAATGGAAAAGGAGACTAAAGAGACTTTCACCGAGGACGGATTTATTAAAACCGGTGATCTTGGAGAGATTGACGAGAAGGGGCGGCTTAAGATAACCGGTCGTATCAAAGAGCTGTTCAAGACTTCCAAGGGCAAGTATGTGGCTCCTGCTCCTATCGAGAACATGCTTTCAAACCACACGCGCGTTGAAGCCTGTTGTGTAACAGGATTAGGCTATCCAAAACCCCATGGAATTGTTATGCTGTCCGAAGAAGCAGTAAAGGACCTTAATAATGGAGAAAAAGAAGCAATAGAAAAAGAACTTGCTCAGCACCTCAATACTGTAAACGGTTTGCTGCCGCCGTTCGAACAGCTTGCTTTTTTGGCAGTGATCAAGGACGAATGGATGCCGGAAAACGGATTTTTGACACCCACATTGAAAATCAAGCGTGCCAAGCTGGAAGAAGCATATGGTTCGCTATTTGACGGGTGGTATGAGGAGAAAAAGTCCGTTGTGTGGCAGGAGTAAAATATCAAATAGTGCCCCGTCTTTCAAGACTAACCGGTTGGGCGGGGCATGCGGGATAACATACACCGCAGCCAATTCAAACTTCATGGTCCACTTTAACACAATTAAAAGATAGTATATTTTTTGAAAACTAATTGCATAATATTTGCTAATTAGTTTATACAGGCTTTGTTGTGAAAAATTTACAATGCACAAAGCAGAGGTATTCATTCGCAGTGCAGACGATATATTACTTTAATCGTAAAACCATTGTGTTATTAAGAGCATAAGGTAACTGAAAGGAGAGAACATGGCAAAGCTTGATGGGAAGGTGGCAATTATTACAGGTGGAGCTAGCGGTATCGGTGAAGCTACGGTAAAACTGTTTGTTGAAGAGGGTGCAAAGGTTGTCATTGCCGATATTGATGAAGAAAAAGGTAATAAACTTGCTAAGTCTCTTGAAGGGTCGGCTGTTTTTCAAAAAACAGATGTTTTAGAAGAGGAGGAGATTAAAGTCCTGGTTCAGAGAGCTGTGTCAGAATTTGGTCGCCTGGATATTATGCATAATAATGCCGGAGCTTTTGGCGTAAGGGGCTCGATTCTGGATGTTGAAGCCAAAGATTTCGATTTTACTTTTTCTCTACTCATACGCGGCGCTTTTTTGGGTATCAAGCATGCAGGCATTGTAATGAAAGAGCAGGGCAGTGGTGTTATTTTAAACACCTGCAGCATCTCATCTTTTACCGCAGGATACGGGCCCCATGTCTATCAGGCAGCAAAAGCAGCTCTTAATATGCTCACAAGGACAGCGGCCTTGGAGTTAGCTGAATACGGCATAAGGATAAACTGTATTTCCCCTGGCGGGGTTTACACGCCTCTTATCGGCGGCGCATTTGACCTTGATGAAGATGGAACACAGAATGTGGCAAAGGGAATAGCCAAAACACTTCCCTTAAACAGGGTGGGAACTCCTCTTGACATGGCAAAAGGAGCTCTTTTCTTGTGCTGTGAAGATTCAAGCTATATAACATCCCATAACCTTGTTATAGATGGTGCGGAAAGTACCGGTCAAAAGTGGACAAAACAGGGTATGCACTAGAATCGATATGCTGGGATGAAGGGCAAGAAGATCCGCAGATTACGCAGATTGACGCAGATTATTCAAGAATAAGAAGATGAGAAAAGGCAAATGCCGGTCGTAGCAACGCGAAAATCCCGCGTAAGACCCTGTAGCCATTTATGTAATTTGGCGGGAGTAACTGCCTTAACCCGTGAGAAATACGGGTTAAGGCTTATTTGTCTTTTGTAAGGCTATTATAACGGTCCTTGTTTTCAACATATTTAAGCCCCTCTTGGTAGTCTATTCTTCCTTTATTGCAAAGATTGGCAATGGCAATATCAATAGGCGTAAAATCTTTAGCCCTCCCTTGCATCTGGGTCCTAATCTGATATGTCTTTTCTTCTCGTATAAGTTTTTTCAGATGGGTGCTGTTAACCAATTTTTCAAGGGCTAATACCCGTCCGTTTCGTTTTTTGTTGTCTATAAGCAGTTGTGAACAGCTCAAAAGCAGGCAGTCGGATATAATAGTCCTTACACGGCCCTGCTCATGCCCTGTATACATACTGAGTATGGTTTCTATAATGGCAGTGGAATTTCTGGAAAGGACCGTGCTTAGGACCAGGTGGCCGGTATTAGCTGCATGTAGGGCAATCTCAATGCTTTCTTTGTCCCGTAGCTCATCGATAACAATAACATCAGGTGATTGTCTGAAAACTGATCGGAGACCTGATAGAAAGGAGTCAGCATCCCGCCCGACTTCTCGCTGGTTGATATTGCTGTGTTTGTGCTTATGAAGATACTCAACAGGATCTTCCAGTGTAACAATATTACATCTTCTGTTTTGGTTGATTATATCAACCATGGCAGCAAGAGTAGTGGTCTTACCCTGTCCTGCCGGACCGCAGACCAGGATCAAACCTTGGGATTGTAAGACAAAATCTTTTATCCATTCAGGCAAATTGAGCTCCTTTAATGACGGCAGGTTCTCGGGTAGATGCCTCAGGGTGATTGAGATGGAATTTCTTTGCCTGTAAACGTTGACTCGGAACCTTCCAATGTCAGGGTAGGTTACGGCAAGTTCCAGATCATGTTTATCTGAAAACAGATTCCACTCTTTATCAGACATAAGCTCCCTGGCGTAATTTTCCGAATCATCCGGTGTCAGCACAGGTAGGGTCAGCCGTCTAACCTTGTTGTATATTTTTAGTGACGGAGGCGCCCCTGCAGTCAAAAGCATATCAGTGGCTTTGGATCTGATCATATGTTTAAGTAATTGTTCTGTTTTAAGGGACTTTTCAATCCTAGTCCCGGGCAACATATGCCAAATAGATTCACCGCGGAAGTCGTCTTCAAAACTAGGGGATAGGCTCATTGTTGCTGCATCCATCATAAATGCGGGAACTACAACCGGTTTGATTTTTTTTCCAATTGTGAATTCAATATCGCTTATTGTTACAAAGTCATGGGGAAACACCATTGCAAGTGTCAGTGTTTTGGCGTCTGCTGCAACAGGTAGAATCTTTTCAGCCCTAATCGTTTGAAGAGGAATGAGCTTTAGCACATCCCGAGGGATGTTGATTTCACAAAGATTAGCTGCCGGCACGTCAAACTTTTTGCTGAGAAAGTTCAGCAGATCGCCTATCTTAAGAAATCCCATTGATACCAGGATCGAGCCCAGTTGTGATCCAACCTGAACCTGTTGTTTAAGAGCTTCCTGTAGCTGGGATTTAGTTATCAGACCTGCTTGTATCAGTAGTTGGCCAAGCGGATGTTTTTTTTTACTTTTTTTTGCGGTAGAGGAGTTAACCATATTTAGTCTCCTTTAAAAATAAGCATGGTGATTAAACTATTAAGATTTAGACAGACGGTTTTGTTCAAAAGCGTCAATGTAAATATTTAGTTTCTGTAAAGTTATCAGTACAGTGGAGTAGTGTCAACTGAATATCATCAATTAACAGTTGATGATTCCGGTAAAACATGTATACCTTTTAGGTATATTGCCCAATAAGGAGATTTAAACAGAGTGGGGAAATGGACCAGGAGAAGACAGCAACGGAAATAATCAGGTGTCTTTGCCAACAGGGATGGGAGGCCTATCTTGCAGGCGGTGCTGCCAGGGATATATTG
>JAUXBD010000208.1 GCA_030619585.1 Desulfobacteraceae bacterium | reverse complement strand
GGCAACAAGCGGACTTAAGTCCGCCCTCGATGAATATGGAGAAGAGTATAGTATAAATGAAGGGGACGGTGCTTTTTACGGCCCCAAGATAGACATGCATATAAAGGATGCCATTGGTCGCACATGGCAGTGCGGAACCATACAGCTGGATATGTCTCTGCCTGAAAGGTTTGATCTTTCATATATAGGAAAGGACAATGAAAAACACCGTCCAATAATGATCCACAGGGTTATCTATGGCTCGGTTGAGCGGTTTTTCGGCATTCTGGTGGAGCATTTTGCAGGAAAATTTCCCTTATGGCTCGCCCCTGTGCAAGCCGCCCTTCTGCCCATAAATGACGATCTGGCACCGTATGCATATGAGGTTAAAAAATATCTGGAAAAAAAGGGCATCAGGGTAGAAGTTGATGCAAGGGCCGAAAGCCTTAAGAAAAAAGTTAGGGATGCACAGCTAAACAAAATTCCCTTGATAATCACAATAGGTGAAAAGGAAAAGGAATCCGGAAATCTGGCGGTAAGAACTCTTGACGGCAAGGTAAGATACGGGATCACAAAACAGGATTTTATTGACCAGGTTAATCTGCATATTGATGGAAGGAAGCTTGAAACGGATATATCTTAAACAGCCTATGAAAAAAGTTCGGATATTTATAATTTCCTGGCTCCCGCTGATAGCTTACTGTATCTTTATTTTTACTCTCTCCTCCCGGCCTACAAGTGAACACATACCATCGCTGCCGTACATAGATAAGTTTTTTCATATAATATGCTATGCCCTGCTTGGTGTGCTTTTTTTCAGAGCCTACCTGACACTGCCTTTTAAAACCAACATCAACATTTTGATAATTGCAGCTATAACCTCATCAACCCTTTATGGAATAAGCGATGAAATTCACCAGGCTTTTGTACCATCCAGATACGCCGGGGTAGCAGATGCCCTGGCTGATGCAGTTGGAAGTGGGTTGGGGGTTTTCGGATATCATTTTTTTGTAAATAGGAATATAGACAAAGTGGTTTTAGATCCCCCATAGTTTTTAGTCGGTTTAATAAGGTTAAAAATCAGGTGACACAAGAACTTAAACCAGAAAACGATACCACAAAGAGCGGCTGCCACCTTGCCATAGGAAGAGATTTAAGAAAGGTGGTATGGACAGGATTTGTTGTAAACCTGATACTTTCGGGTGTAAAATTTGCCGCAGGTTGTATAGGGAACAGCCAGGCGGTTACAGCAGATGCAGTGCACAGCCTGTCTGACTGCATAACCGACATTGCCGTTATAATGGGTTCGCATATATGGTCAAAGCCTGCTGATGAGAACCATCCCTACGGCCACAGGCGCCTGGAAACCGTGGTCACCATATTCATAGGGAGTTTTCTTGTGGCTGCAGGATTAGCTTTAGGCGGCAAGGCTATCTCCACCCTTCATCACAGTGAACAAACTTTGCCTAGCTGGCCGGCACTGGCGGCAGCGGTGATTTCACTGATTGTTAAAGAGGTTCTCTACCAATGGACAGCTATTTCCGGGAGACGGCTTAAAAGCGCAGCGCTTACCGCAAACGCATGGCACCACCGCCTTGATGCTGTGAGCTCGATTCCTGTAATTGTGGCTGTCGGCGTTGCCATGATATTTCCTTCATGGATGTTCATAGACCATGTGGGTGCTATTATTGTTTCCATTTTAATTATCCAGGTAGGGTTTAAAATTATCTTGCCTGGAATAAATGAGATGCTTGAGACCGGAGCATCTGAAGAGACCTGTGAACTGATAGAAAAGATTGCAGCCGGCAATCCCGGAGTTGTCCATGTGCACAAAGTTAGAACAAGGTACGTTGGAGACGGCCTTTATGTTGATATGCATGTGGTTGTCGATGGCATGATTTCGGTTAGAAAAGGGCATGACATTGCAGATGATGTAAAAAATCGTGTGATCAAAGAGGGCCCGGATATACTGGATGTTGTTGTACATACGGAACCGGATGAAATGGAGGAGCAATGAAGTATTTTCTGATTATCGCATTTTTAACTGTTATGCCTATCGCGGGTATACAGGAGATGAATTCAATTTTGCAAAAGATTTTACCACATTAAAGAGTCCACAATATTAAGGGCTCACTCCAACTTACATTTAAGAATTATGCATAGGCGATATTTTCTAAAACTATTAAGCAAAGGTGCTTTTGCATCATTAGGCTTTCTGTCTTGCTTCTCCTATTTGCGTGCTGAAGATTCACTTGAATATGCGCTTAAAGGTCAGGACCTTATCCAGAAAAAGAGGTATAAGGATGCCATCGCTGTCCTTAAAAAAGCAATAGCCGCCGACCCTAAAAGTGACTGGGCCTTTGGACTTCTCGGTAGGGCATATCTGGGTGATGATAAAAAAGCTGAGTCTGTTGCAGCTTTCAGGGAGGCTGTTCGCTTAAACCCGGATGACAGCTATTCCCGCATGGTGATTGAAAAAATCACACAAAAGCCCATACCCAGAATAAAGGATAAAAAGAGGCCTCTTACCCCCCTGGAAAGTAGTGCGCACATGGAAGAGGCTTCCATGCTGAAAAGGATAAGGTCTAAAAAAGGTCTCGGTTACCAGTTAAGACGTGTGGTTATTGATGCAGGTCATGGTGGCTTTGATTCCGGCGCTGTGGGGCCAAGCGGCCTGAAAGAAAAAGATGTAACCCTGGATCTTGCCCTGAGACTGGATCAAAAGCTTAAACAATCCGGCAGGATAAAATCTTTTCTTACCAGAAGCGGTGACTACTATGTCCCTTTGAGCGACCGTACGGTTACCGCAAACCAGTTTCAAGCAGACCTGTTTGTAAGTCTTCATATAAATGCAAATCAAAAAAGATCTGCAAAAGGATCGGAGACATATTTTTGTTCAGAAAAAGCTTCAAGTGCGGAAGCTCATAAGGTTGCCGCCCTTGAGAACTCTGTCCTCAAGTTTGACGAGCCTTATAAAAAAAAACCGGGTTACATAGATATTGAAGAGATACTGTTTAAGTTTGAGCAAACGCTTTACTGGAATGAGAGCAGCCGGTTTGCAGAGGTGTTTCAGCAAAAACTTGAAAGCCACCTGCCCTTTAAGAGCAGGGGAGTGCATTCGGCAAATTTCTATGTGCTTCGAAGGGCAAAAATGCCATCTATTCTTCTTGAAACGGGATTCGTGTCAAATCCGGAGGAGGAAGCTGTACTCAAACAGCCTGGTTTTAGAGAGAAAATCGCAAATTCAATAGCAATGGGGCTTTTATAAAAATTATGCCCAGGTTTTTACCCTCTTTTTATATCTTTCTTTTTTTGCTTGTGGCGGCAGCTTTTATCTGCATGGCGGGCCCTTGTGAGACTGCGGCTTCGGATGTGGATTCGATCATATTCAAGGGGGCGGATTATTTATATAAAGAGCAACTGGAAAAAGCCGAGAAATGTTTTAAAGAAGCTGTCAGGCTTGACCCTAAAAATGAGTTTGCGCACAATAAACTGGGTATTGTGTATGCAAAGCAAATGAGATTTGATGATGCATTTAAAGAGTTTTTACTTGTTACGAAGCTGGACGGCAAAAACACCTTTGCCCACAAAATGATCGGTATACTTTATCTGAAAAAAGGCGAGATGAACCTGGCTTTTGACAGGTTCAACTCAATAGTTAAGATCGACCCAAACAATGCAGACGCCTACTATTTTATAGGAGCGATCTATAATTTCAGGCACAACCAGGCCAAAGCAATTGAATACCTGAAAAAAGCAAGGGACGCGGCTTCCCATGAGGCAGATACACACTACAGGCTGGCAAAGGCGTTTCATAATGCGGATATGGTTGAAAATGCCATGCTTGAATACCAAAGGGCTCTTGAGATAAAGCCGGCATATACAAAGGCTTTAAACGAGATAGGATGGATCTACTATAACCGGGGAGATCCGGACAAAGCGATATCTGCCTGGAAAAAGACGCTGAAAATAAATAACCGTGACAGGGATGCCGTTTACAATATTGCCAAGGCTTATAATGATCTTGCATTAAATGCTGCTAAGTCGGGGAACAGGGCTGAAGCAATAAAATACTGGAAAAAGGTTATAAGTATAAACCCGGGAAATAAGGCGGCAAAATATTACCTGAACAAAATGTTGCCGGGATAGATATAGATAACCAAATATCTTGATAGTATATGAAATCCCATTTTATTTATAATGATATTTGCTAATTATATATTTATTGGCCGCAGATTAACGCAGATTTACGCGGATAAAATAATTAAAAATCTGAGAACATCTGCGTTAAT
>JAUXBD010000160.1 GCA_030619585.1 Desulfobacteraceae bacterium | reverse complement strand
TGAGATGAAAAACCACCAGAAAAACAGGGCTACGGTTATCAAGTTTGACAATGTTCAGTATAACCTACCTATTAAAGACAGTATGTTTACCCAGAGAATGCTGAAAAAGGGATTAAAGGAATAAGTTGTTTAAGGCACTTATAAGCATATATATAGTTTTGTTCTGTTCCACAGTTTGGGCCGCTCCTCAAATCAACGGGTATCTCAGCAACCATACTGTTTATCGGGTGGTAGAAAACGACACCCTTAGCAAAAAAGATGACGATGATTGCCTTAAGTTTGAAAACAAAGTAAAGCTTGAGATAAAATACGACCAGTCTTTTGGGCCTTACTCCTTTTCGTTTTTTACTTCAGGCGAGGCATACTATGACCCATATACTCCTGAGGCTGAATCAGACTTTGTTTATACTGATGGGAACTTCCAGAGCAGATTAAGGGATGCCTATATTGATATATCCCATGATAGTTATGACTTTGACATGCGCATTGGAAAACAGGTGGTTGCATGGGGTAATTCTGATGGAATGCCCATAACTGATATTGTAACACCACTTAACCTTAGTGAGTTTATCATCCCCGACTGGGAAGATATTAGAATAGCAATTCCACTTGTTAAACTTAACTATTATTTGGGCGACTATGTTTTTGAAGGAATATATATCCCAAAATTTTATCCCAACGAGATGGCAACTGAAGGTAGCTGGCAATTAAAGCCTTCTCTGGAAGAATTTGAAAGAAAAACCGATTTTTTCAATGGTGGAATAAGAGTGACAGAAATTTATCCTGATAAAAGTGATGAATATGAATTTGGATTTAAACTTTCAGGCTTTCTTTTTGACACTGACTTTTCTGTTATGTTTTTGCAGACCTATGAGGATATTCTTACACCGGTGATGCCGCCGTCAATGCAGCTGGACTTTGATCCTGACACACCGGCTATTTACACTGAAATAACTTACAACCATGTGAATATGTATGGTTTTACTGTTAGTAGGCCATTATCATCATTTGTTGTTCGCAGTGAAGCTGCGTTTTACAAAGGAAAAAAGTTTCCTTCCATGAAAACACTGGATGTATATTCAATAGTTGATGGTTTAGAGCTGATCGACGATATCGAAGCAGCAGGTGGAATGTATGAAAAGGATTATCTCCACTATATGATTGGTGCGGACTATTCAGGACTCAAAGGGTTTGTAATAAGCGGCCAGTTCGAACAGAAGTATATCTTTGATTTTGATAGAGATGAAGAGCTTCGCAATATGATTCCACTTCAAAAACTTGTTGTTGATTTTGACGAGAACAATGCCATAGACGAAGTTGTAAAACTGGGAGCAAAAATATCAAGCGACGCGGCTCTCTTAAAGGAGACGGAAAATTCAATGACACTCATAGTACAAAAAGGAGATGAGATACAGGACACCTTCTTTGCCCAGGTTGTATTTATGAAAAACCTGACCTTCCATGATTACCTTATAAAACTCACGATAGGATACAGCTTTCACGAAGGGGTCTGGCTGTATTTTGGTTACAACATGTTGGAAGGTGATGATGATACTGCGTTTGGTATCTTTGATGAAAATGATAATATCTTTGTCAAGTTGAAATATTCTT
Source organism: Desulfobacteraceae bacterium (assembly GCA_030619585.1). GTDB lineage: Bacteria > Desulfobacterota > Desulfobacteria > Desulfobacterales > SURF-7 > JAUXBD01. The sequence goes on along the minus strand of JAUXBD010000160.1, from coordinate 3,468 downwards.
TCTAATAACCTTCCGATTTAAACCCCGGTATGGCCAAAACCTCCTGCATTGCGATCTGTTTCGTTAAGTTTTTCTACAACAGTCAGTTTCGCATGGTAAACCCTTTTGATGATCATCTGGGCGATCCTGTCGCCGCGATTAACCGTGAAACTCACTTTTCCAAGATTTATAAGCGCCACCTTGACCTCACCACGATAATCTGAATCTATGGTGCCCGGCGAGTTGATAATTCCTATACCGTGCTTTACGGCAAGCCCGCTCCTGGGACGGATCTGGGCTTCAAACCCTTCCGGTACGGCCATGGCAAACCCTGTGGGAATAAGAGTGATATCTTTGCTTTCAAGGACAATCTGATCTTCAACTGCTGCGCATATGTCCATCCCGGCACAAAGGGGGGTCATATATCTGGGCAATTGTATATCTGAGTCCTGGTCCGGTCTTAAACGAAGAAATTCAATTGTGGGTGACTTTGGCTCCATGTTCACCTTAGCTTGTTTTTTTAAAAACCAAATTAAAACCGGGATAAAATATTCTCAATGGCTTTTCTGTCAGGCAAAGTTCCAAGCGTTGTTAGGGTTAAAAGCTTTGTGTCAAGAAGGGTTTCAGCCAAATTAGAAATATCCTCTTGTGTAACAGCTTCCACTCTAGTTATTATATCCTCAACCGGTATAAACTTCCCAAAGTGAATTTCGTTCTGGGCCAGCCTTACCATCTGGTTTTCCGTGCTTTCCACCGATAGCAGTATGCTCCCTTTTGTATACTCCTTAGAATTCCTAATCTCGATTTCACTAATGGTATTGTCTTTTACTTTTTGCAGCTCTTTTAGCAACAACTCCAGTGACTCATTCACCTTCTCCGGAGAAACACCCATATAGACTCCAAACATACCGGCATCCACATGAGATGACAAAAAGGAGTAAACAGAGTATGCAAGCCCCTTTCGTTCGCGTATCTCCTGGAAAAGTCTTGAGCTCATGTTGCCGCCAAGGATCGTATTTATAAGTGAAAGCGCATAACGATTCGGATCGGTTATGGAGAGCCCTTTTGTACCGATACACACATGGGCCAGTTCAAGCTTCCTGTGGTTTAAAGAGATATTCTTGGAGCATATTTCTGGCTTTACACGGCCCGGCAGCTGACCGCTTGATTTTACAGCTTCAAATGCCGGCCCGATAAGTTCAACAAAGCTGTCATGTTCGATATTTCCTGCAACAGAAATGACAATCTGTTCCGGTTGATAGAACCGTCTGAAAAACATCTTGATGGTATCTTCGTTAAATGCCATGATATTTTCTTGGGTTCCCAGGATTGAACGCCCCAGGGGATTATCCCCCCAGAAATTACTGCCGAGAAGAGTATGGACATACTCTTCCGGGCTGTCCTCAACCATTGCAATCTCCTGGAGTATGACCGGAAGCTCCTTTTCAATCTCTTTTTCATCAAACCGGGAGTTTAAGAATATATCAGATAGGATTTCCACCATGGTCTCAAGATGTGTGTCCATCACCTTTGCATGGTAGCAGGTAAGTTCCATTGAGGTAAAGGCATTAGTGTGGCCGCCTATTGCGTCAAACTCCTTGGCTATCTGAAATGCGGTTCGTTTCTCGGTCCCCTTGAAAATCATATGCTCAACAAAGTGGGACAGACCGCTCTCTTTAGACGATTCGTCCCTGGCACCGACATTGACCCACACACCCATGGATATAGAGCGCACATGAGAAATCTTTTTTGTAAGGACTCTTATTCCGTTGCCAAGGACCGTCTTGTTCACTCCATGAGCCATTACTTTTCTGATCCGGAATTCTTGTCTTGAGTGGCCTTGTGGCTCAAGCGGATTTTCCCATCCCTCGTCACCTCAAGCACTTTTACCTTCAAAGTATCGCCCTCTTTTACAATATCAGTGACTTTCTTGACACGATATGAAGCGAGTTCCGATATGTGGCACAAACCGTCCATGCCGGGTTTTATAGTTACAAACGCGCCAAAATCGGTAACTTTGGCAACTTCACCATCAAAGACATCTCCCGGTTCAGGATCAACTCCGATCTCTTGAACAATTTTTACCGCAGCATCGCTATCTTCCTTTGATGTTGCCGAGATCTTCACAATTCCGCTATCATCCACCTCCAGGCGAGTGTTGGTGTCCGCCTGGATCGATCGAATCATCTTGCCTCCGGGACCTATGATATCGCGAATCCTATCCGGGTTTATTTTGACGGCAATCACTTTGGGTGCATAGGGGGACATTTCGCTTCTGGATTCTTTCAGCGGTTCCAGCATTTTTTCAAGAATATGCAAGCGCCCGGCACAGGCCTGTTTAAGCGCATCTTTCAATATGTCTTTCGAAAGTTCTTTGATTTTAATATCCATTTGTAGAGCTGTAATACCGTCTTTTGTGCCTGCCACCTTAAAGTCCATATCCCCTGTGTGGTCTTCATCGCCCAGAATATCTGAAAGTATTACTACCTTGTCATCCTCTTTTACAAGGCCCATTGCAATGCCTGCAACAGGGGCCTTTATTGGAACCCCTCCATCCATAAGGGCCATGATTCCTGAACAAACAGTGCCCATGGATGAAGAACCATTTGACTCCAAAACTTCTGAAACAAGACGAATAGTATAGTCAAACTCTTCACCTGACGGCAGGACTTTTTCAATGGCCCTTCTTGCCAGGGCACCGTGACCCATATCCCTGCGGCTTGGTCCGCCCATCCGTTTGCACTCTCCAACTGAAAAGGGCGGGAAATTGTAATGGAGCATAAACGGCCGTGTTGAATCCCCGCTCAAGGTCTCTATTCGCTGTTCATCCTGGCTTGAACCAAGAGTTAGAACGCCTAACACCTGGGTCTCCCCTCGGGTAAAAAGGCCACTGCCGTGGGGCCGGGGCAAAACACCCACTTCACTGGATATGGGTCTTACCTCATCAAATTGTCTGCCATCTATGCGGCGTCCCTCTTTAAGGATAATATCCCTGCTGATCTTTTTCTGAAGATCGGAAAACATATCCTTAATTTCATCGCTGCGATCTTCGTAATCCTGGCCAAGTTTTTCTATCAGATCCGATCTTACTTCCTTAAGTGCTTTTTTCCGTTCCATTTTATCCGGAACAGTTAAAACGCCGTGTATACCAGAAGATGCCTGGTCCTCAATTTTTGAACAAAGGTCCTCATCTTTTGCAATTTGTATAATAGTCCGTTTCTCCTTGCCCACTTTTTCCTGAAGCTGTGCCTGTATATCAATAATAGGCTGCATAGCTTCATGACCGAATAAAATCGCTTCTAGCATATCCTCTTCACTGACAATATCTCCACCGCCCTCAACCATAATGACACCGGTTTTTGACCCTGCAACAACAATATCAATATCACAATTGTCACATTGGCTGATTGTGGGATTTGCGACAAATTGCCCGTCTACCCTGGCAACCCGTACAGCTGCAATCGGTCCGTCAAAGGGAATATCTGAGAT
>JAUXBD010000217.1 GCA_030619585.1 Desulfobacteraceae bacterium | reverse complement strand
CCTGGCATGATGGTGCTTGTTACGCTTGGCATCTCTGCCGTACTTGGCATGGACACTTACCAGAACACTATTTATCAGGTCTTTACATTTCTTCTCTCCCTTGTTTTTATATCAATGATATGCAGCATTTTCTTTCGCGCCAAGTTTACTGTTAGCCGGAAGCTTCCTAGAATAACAACAGTGGGCAGGAAACTTACCTATCACATTGAACTAACCAACAACACATCAAAAAAACAGGAAGGCCTTTCGTTCTGCGAGAACCTGGAAGACCTGAGGCCATCAATTGAAGAGTTAATAAGTGCAAGGGAGCCAGGCGGGGAAAAACGCAATATCTGGGACCGCAAAATGTTGTATCACCGCTGGCTTTGGCTTATACATATGAATCAAAGAGCCAGGGTTAAAAAGCATCCGATACCATCTTTATTGCCCGATGGTAAAACAGATGCCAAAGCTGAGATTGTGCCTCTCAGACGAGGTTACCTGCACCTGTCCGGCATTACCGTTGCCAGGCCTGATCCTTTTGGTTTGTTTTATTCTTTAATTAACGTTCCAAAACATCAAAATATTCTTGTTTTGCCCAAACGGTATGATCTGCCGCCTACTTATCTTCCGGGAGGAAGAAAGTACCACAAAGGTGGCGTTGCCCTGGCATCTTCAGTGGGGGAGTCGGATGAATTTGTATCTTTAAGGAGCTATCGTCCCGGAGATCCAATGCGTCAAATCCATTGGAAAAGCTGGGCCAAAACCGGTGAATTGATTATCAAGGAGTATCAGGATGAATTCTATGTGAGACACGCCCTGATACTTGATACATTTAAAGAAGAGATCCACAGTAAAATTTTTGAAGAAGCTGTATCTGTTGCTGCTTCATTTGTTTGTGCCATACAGACTCGGGAATCTATTCTTGATCTAATGTTTGTGGGCGATAAGGCTTACTGTTTCTCCTCAGGACGGGGTATGTCCGACGCAGATAAGATGATGGAGATTCTGGCATGCGTTAAAATATGCAGGGACAAACCATTTTCATCCTTATCGCCTTTAATCTCAAATTACGCGCCTATGCTAAGTGGTTGTATCTGTGTTTTATTGTCCTGGGATGATGAGAGAAAAAAAATCATCCAAAGACTTAAGATCCTTGGAGTGCCGGTGATAGTTATTGTGATTGCCAAGGACAGTTCATCATATTCGCCTGGCGATTCAGGCCCCATGAAGGATTGTCCGGAAAATTTTCACATACTTGAGGTTGATAAAATAAAAGAGGGGTTAGCCGGATTATGAAAACACCTCCTTTACTCATCAGTGCTGCACTTGTTTTCTGGGGTTGGCAAACAGAGCTTTTATATCTTTCAATAATAATGCTTCTAGTGTTTGAGAGTTCGCGCTTTGTAAAATCAAAATGGGATTTTTCCATGTCTGATTTTGCGCGGATATCAGACTTGTGTGCTATTATACTTGCCTGTTTGGCTATTTTTATCCTTGCCGCTAAACCAAGAGAGATAATATCTATTCTTTTTAATTGGCTTCCCCTGGTTGTTTTTCCCCTTTTGATAGCACAGGAATACAGCCTCGCAAGGCGGGTTGATGTAAGGGCCCTTTTTCTTTTAGCAAGAAAAGGAAAAAACGATAGGCAGCATGAAAATATCACCATAAATCTTTGTTTTCCATATTTTGTTCTCTGCATTATTGCTGCCGGCAGTGCCAATATAAGGGACAAAAGCTTTTATATTGGCAGTTTTATCATTGCTGCCTGGGCGCTATTTTATATCCGCTCAAAAAGGTTTTCACTGGTATCATGGATTGTCTTGCTCTCCTTTGTTGGATTGACCGGATATGCAGGGCATATCGGACTTAGCAGAATGCAGGATTTTTTAATGGATATTACAGCCGATCTATTTATGCAGGATTCAGATCCTTATAGAAGGATGACGGCAATTGGCGATATAGGGGAACTAAAACTGTCAGACAGGATTGTATTCAGAGCAGCGCCCCCTTCCGGTCAGGTCGGCCCCATACTTTTGCGTGAAGCCAGCTATAATACATATAATGCAGCAATCTGGTTTGCCACACATTCTCCATTTAAGGATATGGTTCCTGAAAAGGACAAAACCACCTGGCAAATAAATCCCGGCCCTGAAAAAAGTAAGACAATAACTGTTCTGGCGCCCCTTAAAAAAGGCAGGGGCATGTTAAAGCTGCCCACCGGCACATTTAAGATAGATGATCTTCCGGTTCTTAAGATGCATAAAAATTCACTGGGTTCTGTAAAGGTAGAAGATGGCCCGGGGCTGATAACATATCAAATACAGTGGGACAAAACCACCGCCCTTGACAGCCCTCCTGATAAAACCGACTTAACGGTTCCGAAAAAAGAGCTGCGGGCACTATACAAGATAGCAGAAGAGATAAAACCGGCCTCTAAATCACCTGAAAAAATATTAACTGCAGTTGATGACTTTTTTAAAAACAAATTCACCTATTCACTCAAGCTTGACATAGATGATGGGGGTGATACCCCTTTATCTGACTTCTTGAGCAAATCCCGTATGGGACATTGCGAATACTTTGCCACGGCAACAGTGCTTCTTCTTCGTTCCTATGGTATTCCTGCACGCTATGCATCCGGTTATGTTGCATATGAATTCAGCCGCCTGGAAAATATGATTGTCATCAGGGCAAGACATGCCCATGCATGGGCACTTGCTTATGTGGATGGACGCTGGCGCAATTTTGATACAACTCCGCCTTCGGCTATCAGCATTGATGAGAGCAGGGCATCGAAACTAACACTTTTCACCGACCTCTGGTCATTTATAATGTTTAAAATCTCTAAATGGCGATGGAGTGATCAAAAAGGCCAGGTTATGAAGTATGCAATATGGCTCCTATTGCCCCTTTTATATATCTTTGCAAGAAGGCTTTATGTAAAAAAGAAGATAAAACGTGTAAAAACCATTCAAAAAAAGGCGGTAAAAACAAGATTCAGAAGGGGAGCGGATTCTGAATTTTACCTGATTGAAAAAAGGTTGAATGAATTGGGGTTTGAACGCTTTGAATGGGAAACCCTTTCAAGCTGGATCAAAAGAATTGAAAAATCCTCTAACTCACCGGTTCCATATGACGATCTCATGCCAATTATGTCCCTGCATTACCGTCATCGTTTTGGTTCAAAAGATTTAACCGTAGAAGAAAAGGCAATGGTAAAACAAGAAGTAAGGGCTGTTATGGAGAAAATAGAATAAAAATTTTTGATTACAAGGAAGTACCATAGCCCGCATTTCTCATATCTTTTATCCTGTCCACCAGCTCTGAAATAATTTCTCCAGCGCTGCCTTTCAGGAAAATATCGGTCACACTTCCTGTGAGGCTGGTTCTCTCTTTATTGATTTCAATTATTTTTGCTCCATTTTGTTTTGCTATGGAGGGGATGGTGTTGGCCGGCGAAACAACCGCTGATGTACCCACAACCATTAGGGCCTCTGCAGAACCTGCAAGCTGAAAAGATCTCTCCATAGCTTGTGCGGAAATAGCCTCACCAAAAAATATGACATCCGGCTTAAGAATTTTCCCGCATTGGCACTTGGGAGGATGCTCTTTCCTTTTATCTTCAGACTTATACCCTTTTTTGCACCACAAACATGACAGGGTACTTGCATTGCCATGGTATTCTATTACATTTTTTGAACCGCCGTCCTGGTGGAGATTATCAACATTTTGTGTAATTATATGATGCAACAGGCCCATCTTTTCTAACTCTCCCATACCAATATGGGCCTTGTTTGGCCTTGCACCGCTGACGACCTTATCCATATCTCGTAGCATCTCCCATACTTTTTCAGGGCGCTCTGTGAATGCCGAAATTGTGGCATATTCGGCAGGATTATATTTTGCCCAGAGGCCGCCCGCACTCCTAAAGTCAGGTATCCCGGATTCCACTGAAACACCTGCTCCGGTCAATGCCAATGTGAGTTTTGAGTTTAAGATAATTTCAGCGGTTTCATTAATCAAATTTTTCATAGTTATCCCTGTTGTTGCAAAAATCTGTGATGTTTCAGTTCCAAGGCATCAAGGGTGAAGCTGTAGTAACTTACCGCGAACCCTTGATAACGCAGGAAATGGAATATCACAGGCTTTCCCGTAGGGTAAAAAATATGGCAATTTTTT
>JAUXBD010000335.1 GCA_030619585.1 Desulfobacteraceae bacterium | reverse complement strand
TGTAGAAAACACAGGACCACAACTTTGGGACGCACCTTTTTGGTGTTATCCGATTGTGCATCTGCTGATGCTTCTGGCAATTTTGATGTTATTCCTCTCTTTTGCAAATCCAAGTCCCACCGGCATGATTCCTGCCTCAATGGAAGTACGCGGTGTTATTCGTATTACCAGACATCCTATGAATATGGGTTTTGCCTTTTTCGGGCTTGCACACCTGATAGCAGGAGGTTCCATAGGTGAGCTCTTTTTCTTTGCCTCTTTTTTTATTGTTGGTTTTTTAGGAGCATATCTTCAGGATCGAAAAGTAGCCAGGGAAAAAGGTGAGCCTTTTGCAAAATTTGTAGAACAGACCAGTGTTTTTCCATTTGCTGCAATTATGACCGGCAAAAACCAGCTTGTATTTGATGAAATAAGCAAACCGCTTGTTCTGGTTTCACTTGCAGCTTATATTGCTGCATTCTTTATGCATTAAAAAATGCCACATCCTTTTTCATGCAAACTAAAATTTTTAAAAACGATATCCCGCTTCTTTCCTGTTTTGATATTATTTGGTGTTATCAATCTTTGCACTATATCCGGGTGTCTATCAATAAAGTACTATGGGCAGGCAGTTTACGGGCAATGCAAAATCCTTAAAAACAGAAAATCCATCCATAAAATAATTGCCGATAAAGACGGTTCCAAGTTGTTAAAAGAAAGATTAGGCCTTGTGCTTGATATTAGGGACTTTGCAATAGATGAGTTAAAACTGCCGGGCGGGAAAAACTATCTTACCTACGTGGACCTTAAACAGCCATATGCTGTTTGGAATGTATTTGCCACACCGGAATTTTCACTTACCCCTAAAAAGTGGTGTTACCCTGTAGTCGGCTGCTGTGCATACCGGGGATATTTCTCAGAGCAAAATGCTCTGGATTATGCAGACACATTGGCAAAACAAGGTTATGATGTTTTTGTGGGAGGCGTTACCGCATATTCTACACTGGGTTGGTTTAACGACCCTGTCTTTAATACTTTCATTAATCTTAACGACACCAGACTGGCTGCCCTCATATTTCACGAACTTGCCCATAACGTTCTTTATGTTTCAGACCACACCACTTTTAATGAAAGTTTTGCCACAACTGTTGAGCAGGAAGGGATCAGGCGGTGGCTGACCGCAAACAACAAGCCTTCTGCCATAAACGACTATATGATTGACAGCCGGCGTCACCTTCAGTTTATCAAGTTGATTATGAAGTATCGTAAAAAGCTTGAATCACTTTATTCAAGGGACCTCTCTTTACAGCACAAAAAAGAGAAAAAAGAAGCTACTTTTAGGGACCTTAAATATGAGTACAAGGTACTGAAAGAAAAATGGGAAGGGTATTCAGGATACGATTTCTGGTTCAGCAGGAAGATGAACAATGCCCTGATGATAACCGTATCCACCTATTACGACCTTGTGCCTGCTTTTCTCAAAATAATGGAAGCATCCGGAAATGACATGGAAAAGTTCTATGAAAAGTGTCAGGAACTTTCCAAAAAGCCAAAAGAGGAAAGGCTTTCTTTAATTTCAGATATGGGATTGCAGACTACGGATTGATTAAAAAATATCATACAATGGGATTCTCCCTGTAACCTTCTCTATGTAGCCCCGGGTCTCTTTTGGGGTCTTTACTTTTAAAAGGTCATAAAGCTCTTTATCGCTCATCACAGAAAGATTGTGTTTGTTAATTATTTTTCGACGCATAAATGTGGGACCGCAATTGTACCCGCAGATAGTGACATACTTTCTTTTCGTCTGGCCATCCACATTTTTAAAATACCTATACATTAATATTTTTAAATAGGCGCTCCCGAGCTCTATATTGTTCTCAGGATCAAGGAGATATTCGGTTGTAATTATCTTATCTTCGCCATATATGGATTTATATGCCTCACGACCGGCAAACCTCGGCAATATCTGCATCATTCCGATGGCATTGACAGCAGATCTTGCGTTTGGATTAAAATGCGACTCAGTGTGGATCGTTGCCATTACAAGCTCTGGATCTATGTTAAAACGCTTTGCATTTTTTTCAACAATTGGCATATATTTTTCAGCCCTTATTGTAATATGATTTTTTACCATGCCTACCCGGGCAGTATACTTGCGCCTTTTGGCTTTGTCTTTGGACTTATAGGGAAGCGGGTCCGGTTTTATTTCCGGCAGGACCTCCTCTTTAAGATAGGTATTTAAGTTATCCGGGTTGACCGTATACCCTTTACTGCTGGCTATCTGATTGCCCATTGTGGTTTTTCCGGAAAGATCCTGTTTCCAAAAGATATTTTCAGCCTGTGCTGCGATCTTTTCTTTAACCTTTTCCAGGGCCATTGGCTCGCCATCTATAACAATCACCTCAAAAACAACCGTGCCTTTTTCAAAATCCACCATACTCACGGCATCCTGGCTCTTATTGTACTCCACCCACTTTATCGGAGTTGACCGGCTAAACTCCTGCCATTTCTGCTCTATCTCAGCCTGAAAACGCGCCTGTTTCTCATCTTGCTCCTTTATCAGCCGGTCCCACTCTTTTCCCATATTGGTACGCTGTTCATTATAGTTTTTCTCCATCTGATCATGCTGAGAATTCCACTGGCTGTTCATGGCCTTTTTCTGAGATTCATAGTACTGATCAAAATCCAGGTTGCCGGAGCTATCATTTGCGGCCTCCTGGGCAAAAAGTTTCATGCACAAAAAGATAGATACAATTAAAATTGATAATAGATGTTTTGTTCTCATAATTTTTAACCTGTCTTTTATAATCACTTCCTACTCTTTATAT
>JAUXBD010000131.1 GCA_030619585.1 Desulfobacteraceae bacterium | reverse complement strand
TTTTGTTTTTGTACTGTTGTCCAGACCGGTTGTAGGTTCATCAAGAAGCAGGGCATCAGGTTCCATGGCAAGGATAGTTGCAAGGGAGACAAGCCTCTTTTCACCGCCTGATAATTTGAAAGTCACCCTATCCTCAAAACCGGCAAGCCCTAGAAGATCAAGGGTCTTGCAGGAGATATCTATCGCCGCTTCCTTTGATTTTCCAAGGTTTAAAGGTCCGAAAGCAACATCTTCCAACACTGTGGGGCTGAACAACTGGTCATCAGCATCCTGAAATAAAAGGCCAATCCTCCGGCGGACTTTTTCAAAATCCTTTTCCGTGCAAACATTTTCCCCAAAAATCTCAATATTCCCGGCCAGAGGTTTTAAAAGTCCCATGATAATATGAATAAGGGTGGTCTTACCGCTTCCGTTAGGCGCTATAAGGCCTATCCGTTCTCCCTTAAAAAGCTGAAGGTCAAGGTTGTTAATGATATTAGCGCCACTTCCCGGATATCCAAATGATATACCCTCAAGGTTTATGATCTTTCTTTTACTATCATCCATATCTTAACTAATCTCCAGAATAATCAGTAACGATATTACAGATGCCATAAGTGCTGAAAAAACCCAGTTTCGACTTGATGGAGGAAAACTGCCGAGACTGTAAAACCGGCCTTTGAATCCACGGCACCGCATTGCCTGGGATACACGTTCCGCCCTTATTGAAGCCCGTACAAACAGCATCCCGATCAAATAAGCATATGTCTTATACGAATGCAAATTGGTTTTCGGCCGAAAGCCCCGGATCTTTATTGCTGTCCAAAGGCGCTGGTATTCCTGTTCAATTACAAAAATATACCTGTAGGTTATCATAAGCAGGTGGACAAGTTTTCCAGGAATATGCAGACGGTTTAAAGCACGTCCCAGTGTCACAGTGGTCATTGTGGCGATTGTGGCCATAAACGCAAGTAAAATAGATATGGATTTTATAGTAATCTGCGCTGAAAAAACCAAACCGGGTTTGGTAATGGCAAGGGTGCCGAAACTGTAAACTGCCTCACCCTCAAATGTAAATGGCAGCACAACCCAAATGAGAAGTAAAAAGAGGAAAACAACAAAAAGGCGCTTGGAAACGTCACGCACGTTTAGCCTTGCCATCAGAGCTAGAACCAATGAAAAAGCAAGGGCAAATAGCAGTGAAGGAAACTGATTTAAAAGAGCCACGGTAAAGGAATACACTGTTGCAAAAACGACCCTGAATCTCGGGTCAAGGCTATGAACCCAGGATCTACCAAATGCAAACGGTTCATAAATCATGACGTTAAATATCCCATCAAGGGTCACTCCTTTTTCCTGCGATAATTAAAATATGCGCCAATGCCCACAAGCCCCAGGATATAGCCTATACCGCCAAGTATATCGGTGACCGTGGGTTCACTATCTTTCAATGCATTATCAAACTTTGCCACTGTTTCTTGCATCTTTTTATCCACCACTCTTTCCACAACTTTCTTCAACTCTTCTGAACTCAGGCAGGGTGATTGCAAATGATTTACCATAACAACTGCTTCCCGTTTTTGAACTTTATTCTGTCTTGTGGGAACAGGCATAGCTTTGTGTATAAACAGTATCTCCCTTAACCCAGACATAAATATGTATTTTATGGGCAAAAGCAACCTCGGCAAAAAAAACAATGGCAATCATTAATGCCGTTACCTCTAAAAACAGAATCTTGCTTGCACGACCATGGGCTGTGAAAAATAATCTCATTTCCCCCCCCCTTTTTTTTCTAAGCAAATCTTATCTAAAACCGTACAGTATCTCGGGATGAACCTTTTTAAGAAAAGCTACACAAAAAGCTGTGATAATACCATCAATAATCATTACCGGAAGGTTTGCCATAACCACCAGAAAAGAAACTTCCTGCAAATTTTCCTGGGTGAAGATCAGAGCCCCTCCAAGCATAACTGCGGAAAAAAGAACAGAAAAAAATCCGCAGGCAAACGATGCCGCCATAGCAATAAAATGCTTTTTTTTAATCAACGGGCCAAAGAGATAAAAACACACAACTGCCGGAAAAGCCATTATTAACGTATTTATACCAAGCGCTGTAATCCCTCCGTACTGAAAAAAAACGGCCTGGAGTGTAAGGGCCACAAGGATTGCAGGGAAAGCAGCCCAGCCAAGCATAAGGCCGACAATTCCGTTAAGAATAAGGTGAACGCTTGAAGGACCGATATTCACATGAACCAAAGATGCCACAAAAAAAGCAGATGCCAGAATTCCCACCTGTGCTATCCGGTCATAATCCATTTTTTTCAGACCCACCGCAGTTCCAACAGCAGCAAGCGCACCGCCGGTCAGAAAAACAGGCCCTGATAAAACACCTTCAGAGATGTGCATGATAACATCCTAACCCGGGTGAACCGGAAATTTGAAATGAAGCTGTAAACTTTCATCTTTTAAAAAAATCAAATATTAATGATCTCTTAAAAAGTCGTCACTCCGGTGAAAACCGGAGTCCAGCTCATCTGTAGCTAATTGAAAAGCCTGGATTCCGGTTTTCACCGGAATGACAAAAAATGTTCATTCTGTTGTCTTATCCCTTGCTGCTCTGTTGATGGCAGAAGTCTGTAACAAAAAATCAGCGGCAGAATAGAGGAAAGGAAGAATGTCAGAACAGACGAATTATTCTGCAATTCCCACCTTTGACACCGGCCTTACCACTGTCTCCGCCGCTAATAAACTTTACCTGCATTTCTCATAATCCTTCAAAACAAAAAAACCACGAGATATCTGTGCCTTTCCGGCACCGGTTACCTTCGTGGTTTGTATTTTAGATATAAGTAAAATTTAATTATATTAAATATTTTGTTGAAGCGGGCTTCTTGTCCGCCTTTTTTTATCGACCGTATAGCACCCGGCAATACATGTCAATGCAAAAAAATGCAACAACCAGGGTAACCGCATATAGGGCAATTAGGGGATGAGGAATTTAAGAATTTAGGGATTGAAGGAATTTCTGTTTTGCTCCTTTTTGCGCCTTTTTGCGGCTATATCATTTTTGCATTTATAAATATAAGCTTCACTCATCAAGCTCTATCAGTTCAACATTTACAAGACCATTTTTAATGCAAAGTATTGCCATGGAAATTGGGTAATCATATCTACGCGGCCCGACACTTCCGGGATTCAGGAATAACACGCCGTTCTTTTTTATAACAGATGGCTGATGGGTATGGCCACTAATCACAACTTTGATGCCGGCAGTTTCCGGATCAAGGTCAAGCGTATCTATATTATGGCGCACATATAAAGAAACACTATCTATCTCTACAATCTCAAATTTCGGCAACTTTTCTGCCCACGCACCAGTGTCCATATTCCCCCGTACAGCAACAACCGGTGCAATCTTTTTGAGATCCTCCAATATTCCAGGCTCATCAACATCTCCGGCATGAATTAACATGTCAACATCTTTAAGATATTTCCCTGCTGAAGATCTTATAAGACCATGTGTGTCTGAGATTACCGCAATTTTATTTTCTTTATCCATATTGTATCCTAATAATTGTCATTAAATTTTCATTTAAAATCAATTATATATTCCAAAACCCAAATGCTCAAGTGTGAAATGGTTTCTAAATCCAGATATGGCGTGGTTAAAGTATCTTGTAAAATTAAGCATTTTCAACTGTCGGAGCCAAGCGTAGATCCCACTACAGGGGCCCCTTTAAATATATGTTTTTAACCGGAATTCACCCCACAATCTTTATAAAATTACAGAATCCTATAACTTTCGTCCCGCATTGTAAAGAATGCAAATAGGACTGGACAAAGTCAGACACTGCATGGTATTTGCTGATAGTTAAATATGAGAATTAATTAAATTATTATGATGGTTTGATGGAAATGAAAAATCAATTGATTATAGGTTCACGCGCAAGCACTTTGGCATTATGGCAATCCACTTTTATTAAATCTGAACTTGAAAAGCGCTTTAAAAATCTAAACATTACTATTAAGCACATCAAGACTAAAGGCGATAAGATTCTCGATGTTGCTCTTTCTAAAATAGGTGATAAAGGATTGTTTACAAAAGAGCTTGAGCAGGAATTATTAAACGGTAATATTGATATTGCAGTTCATAGCCTGAAGGACCTGGAGACTCATATCCCTGACGGCTTAAAGCTTGCAGCTGTTACAAAACGCCATGAAGTTGAAGATGTGCTTATCGCCAAAAAACCCGGCGTTACAATTCAAACATTGCCTTTGGACGCAGTTGTGGCCACAGGATCACTTAGAAGAAGATCTCAGCTTCAACATATTCGACCGGATATAAACATAGTAGATCTGCGCGGAAATGTTCTTACCCGAATTGAAAAACTTTTGACTTCTGATTGGGATGCCATAATCCTTGCTCGAGCGGGCGTTGAACGATTGAAACTGCATAAACATATCTCTTCATATATCACAGTGGATGAGATACTTCCTGCCGTAGGACAGGGAGCGTTGGGAATAGAGATTAAAGAAGACAACCGGTTTGCTGATGAAATAATTCAATCGGTTCATGATGAAAACACATTTATAGCTGTGTCAGCCGAACGTTCCCTGCTAAAATCACTTCAGGGAGGTTGTCAGGTTCCAATAGGTGCATATGCCCAAGTTAAATCAAACGGTCTATATCTTTGTGCAATGGTTGGCTCTCTTGATGGACGTATCATATTTAAAAAGAAGGTTAGGGGAAGCAAAAAGTACCCTGAAAAAATCGGAAAAGCATTGGCAGATGACCTTTTAAAAGCAGGGGCCAGAAGCATACTCGATGAGATATATAGAGGACGATAAGGATTTGATATTTGAATGGAGCTCTGAAAAATAAGGTTGTGGTTTTAACCAGAAGTACCAACCAATCAAAAGAAGCTGTTGTGGAATTGGAAAAAAATGGTGCAACTGTTATATCTTTTCCGACAATTAAAATTGTACCTCTCAAGAATTATCAGGAGTTTGACAGGTGCGTCCGGAAATTTAGCAGTTTTGATTATATCATTTTCACTTCGAGCAATGCTGTTAAAAATTTTATCATTCGGATGAATCAAATTCAGACCCATCTGAATTTCGATTCCATCATGGTTGTGGCTTTGGGAGAAAAGACAGCGCTGGCTTGTAGATACCACAATATCCCGGTTCATATTGTCCCGACTGATTTTAGTGCAAAGGGTGTTTCCAACGAGTTGAGCAAAACCGACTTGATAAACAAAAATATTTTTATACCCCGTTCTGCCATAGCCAGAGACGATCTTCCCGAAAAACTCGGCCAATATGGTGCGACTGTTACATGTGTTCCGGTGTATGACACAATTATACCTGATGATTCTGAAACAAAGGAAAAAGCTGAAAAGATACTGAAAAACAAACCGGACATGTTTATTTTCACCAGCCCGTCAACTTTCAATAATCTATTAACCATTTTCAACCTGCCAGATCCGGAAGATTATTTTAAAG
>JAUXBD010000130.1 GCA_030619585.1 Desulfobacteraceae bacterium | reverse complement strand
CCTTCAATTCCTAAATTCCTAAATCCCCTAATTCCTATATTTGCCTTGTGTCCAATTTGTATGTAAATTGATGGTGTTTTAAATGGTTATAGCCATTTTCCCATAATGAATTACGAGGTCTGTATTATAGGAAAAGTGTGAAGTTTGAAGTGCCTTGAGAAACGCACTTTCAGCGCAGCCATTTTTTGAAAAGGGAATCAGTCCCACCTCGGGCTAATTATAAATGATGGAGCGAAGCGACATATTCGTTAAAGAAGCTGTAGCTCTCCGGACTCGGTTTTTTACTCTCCTGTAAATACAGGTTCGCGTTTTTCCAGAAATGCAGTAAAACCTTCGACAGCGTCTTTTGTGCTGCCAACAGCTTCGGTACCCTTAACCTCGATTTCCAACCCCTTGTCCACCCCTTCATAAATCCCGGCAGAGATCGCTTTTAATACGTAACTCACAGCAACAGGCGGTCTTTGGGCAAGCTTTTGTGCAAATTCCAGTGTGTCATCCATAAGTTTTTCAGGTGTGGATACCAAGTTTATAAGGCCCATATCCAATGCTTCTAATGCACCTATCTTTTTGCTGAAAAGCATCATATCAAGGGCTTTTGCCTTTCCGACAACCATTGTAAGTCGCTGCGTTCCTCCCCAACCGGGAATGATACCCAGGTTAAGTTCGGTTAAGCCTATCTTTGCTTTTGGCGCATCAACCATTATTCTAAAATGGCAGGATAAAGCCAGCTCCAGTCCGCCTCCCAGGGCAAACCCGTTAATGGCTGCTATTACCGGCTTGGCAAAACGGTCCAGTTTCCTCCATGTTCTACGGCCTATTGGAGCTATCTTGGCAGTATTTCCTGCGTCACTGATATCAAAGCCTGCTGAAAAACATTTTTCACCGGCACCGGTTATGATTACCACCCTTACGGATTTATCGTTTTCCATATCAGTAACAGCATCTTCAAACTCTTCTATTGTAGCAAGATTCCAGGTGTTTACCGGTGGATGATTGATAGTAATAATGCCAATATGATCTTTTTTTTCAATATCTATATTTTCATATCCCATATCGTCTCTCCTTTTTTATAATCCGCCAAAAGCATCGTCTGAAATCTCCATGGCTGCCGGGCATGTTTTTAAAATAGAATCCATCTCTCCTTTGGTTTTTGGAAGGATGGTATTAATAAAAAACTCTGCCGTCTTAATCTCTCCTTCATAAAAGGCAGCATCTTTTTTCTTAGGTCCTGCAGCAAGTTTCGGGGCCGCAACCATGGCCCTCCAAAGGTTCATCCATGCCATGATTGTATCACCAACCACATAAAGAAAAGGAAGAGAGTGTGCAAAAGCAACCTTTACATCGGAAGACATGGCTGTTTTGCCCATATGCATGGCCACTTCTCCCAAACGAGTTGCCACCATTTCAACTTCTGTTGCAAGTTCAGCCATACCTTCAACTTCTTTTGCCTTTGCAGCAGTTTTTAGGATTTTACCTATTAATGCGCCAAAAGTTTTACCATCATTCATTCCCAATTTTCTTCCTAAAAGGTCCAGTGCCTGTATGCCGCTTGTGCCCTCATAAATTGATGTTATCTTGCAATCCCTTGCATACTGTTCCACGAGATAGTCCTTTGTGTATCCTGCACCTCCAAAAATTTGGATGGCATCAACGCATACCTCATATCCTTTATCGCCTAAGTAGCATTTAATAAGGGGCGTAAGCATGTCAAACAGAGATTCATTGTTCTTTCTCTCTTTCTCATCATCGGAAAGATGGGCTATAGTTCCGATCTTGGTCATATAATAGAAAAAACTTCGCATTCCGCTAACATAAGATTTCATCTTCAGAAGGTTTCGTCTCACATCAGGATGTTTAATGATGGGCACAGAAGGAGCGGAGGCGTCTCCAAAACTAAGAAGGTCTTTGCCCTGTATACGCTCCCTTGCATAGTTCAGTGCAAGCAAATATGAAGACGAAGCACAGGAAAGCCCCTGCAGGCCGGTAGCCATGCGCGCACCATTCATCATGTTGAACATAATCTTTATGCCCGCACACTGGTTGCCTAAAAGATACCCTATGCAGTTTCCTTTGCTGCCAAGGGTCATGCTGCAGGTTGCACTGGCATGGATTCCGTGTTTTTCCTCGGTTCCGGTACATATTATATCGTTTTGCTCTCCAAGGCTTTTGTCTTCATTTACAAAATATTTTGGAACTATGAAGATTGATATACCCTTGGTACCCTGAGGATCGCCTTCGATTCTTGCCAGCACAGGGTGTATAATATTATCACAAAGATCATATTCGCCATTGGTGATAAAGAGCTTGTTGCCGGTAAGTGAGTATGTTCCGTCAGGGTTTTTTACCGCTGTTGTGGTTAGGGCGCCCACATCGCTTCCTGCTTCTGATTCTGTAAGAAGCATTGTGCCGCCCCATTTTCCGGAGATAAGTTCCGGAACGTAGGTGTCAATCTGATCTTTGGAACCATATTTGTAGATCATCTCTGCTGTTCCGTTTCCCAACTCAATATATGCATATAACGGCCAGTTAGCTCCCATGAAATATTCGGCAACTGCGGCATGTAGAAATTCCGGCGCGCCCTGCCCTCCCATCTCTGTCTCCACGCCAAGGCTTCCCCATTCACCTTCCAAAATGAGTTTATGGACCCTGTGGAAACAATCAGGTACTTTTACTGTCCCCTTATCATAACGTACGCCCTGCTCATCCCCCTCGCCCATGGTGGGAAGCACCTCTTTGATGGCAAGTTTCCGGGCTTCGGTAAGTGTCATTTCACAAGTCTTTTTATTAAACTCGGCGTATCTATCATTCTTGCAGATCTCCTCACATTCCATCTGTTCCCAAAGAACAAAATCGATATCTCTTCTGTCGGCTATTTCCTGTACCATATGAATACTCCTTTAATTTAAATTATTTCGTATAGTTAGTTACATACTTAGTGCTTTTCATGTAATTTACTACATGCATAACCATATAGATTAAAAAAGCATAAAAAACAATAATTGTCGGAGCAATCATCTTTTCAATTTCCAAACGAATATTTCAGGCCTATTGACAGACTCTTTTCCAAAAAGGTAAAAGGAAAAGAATCTTTTTGCAAAACAACCGGATTTGGATTAAAGTGGCTAACCCGAATGGAGGAATGGGACGTTATTTCCGATGTGGAACAAGATGGGACGCCCGCTTACTCACCTGATTGAAGTTATGAGCCTTTTTTCCCTCTAACCTATAACCTCCAACCTCAAACACAACTTTCCTGCAGTTAAGGAGAAAACATGAAGGAAATTATAGGAACCAGCAACCGTATTATAGAGGTGAATCTGACAAAAAAAGAGGTTAATGAGTTCTTCGTCTCTGATGAAGATCGGCGGGCATACCTGGGGGCTAAAGGCCTTGGCTTAAAACTTCTGTATGACCGGTTAAAACCCGGTGTAGACCCTCTGGGAGAGGAAAACTACCTGGCTTTTATGATGGGTGTACTGATGGGAACCGGGGCCTCATGTTCAGGTCGTTTTTCAGCAGTCACAAAATCTCCTCTTACAGGTATAATGCTATCATCTTCCTGTGGCGGCCCTTTTGGAATGTCCTATAAAACAGCCGGTTATGACGGTCTTCTTATTTTTGGAAAATCAGAGTCCCCTACCTTTCTTACAATCGATGAAAACGGGGTTAAATTTGAAGACGCATCCCATATATGGGGGATGGATACCAGGCAAACTCAGGATACAATCAATCCTGATGGGAAAAAAGGCGTCATTGCTATCGGGCCTGCAGGGGAGAACAAGGTCAGCATCGCCAATATTGCATCCGGTCACAGGTATTTAGGGCGTGGCGGCATGGGAGCCGTTATGGGCTCAAAAAACCTGAAAGCAGTTGTCGCAACAGGGGGCGCCTACAGAATCATTCCTAAAGATCCTGTAAAGTTTAAGAAAGCAAAAAACCGGGCAAAAAGTTACATCAATCAAAACGAGGTAACCTCCCGGGCATATCGTGATTTCGGCACCAGTTCCCATGTGAAATGGTGCAATGAAGCGGGCCTGCTTCCTGTGAACAACTTTCAAAAAGGGGCCCATGAACAGGCTGTCAGGGTATCAGGAGAAGCAATGCAGGGAAAGTATGACACAAAGCACAGCACCTGTAAACCCTGCCACATACGTTGCGGACACAAGGGAACCTATAAGGATGGCTCCGTACATCAGATTCCCGAATATGAAACAATCGGGCTCCTGGGACCCAATCTTGGAATCTTTGATACGGATATCATTACCCAGTGGAACGATATCTGCGGTCTCATAGGGATAGACACAATCTCAGCCGGAGCTATTCTGGCCTATGTTATGGAAGCCGGGGAAAAAGGTTTTATCAAAACCTCTCTTTGCTTTGGATCTTCTGAAGGTGTCTTCGATGCTTTAAAAGATATTGCTAATAGAAAGGACTTTGGCGACGAGATGGCAAACGGCACCAGATGGCTGTCTGAGAAATACGGCGGCAAAGAGTTCGCCATCCATATTAAAGGGCTTGAAATGGCAGCATACGACCCAAGGGGTTCCTGGGGTCAGGGGCTCTCCTATGCAGTTGCCAACCGAGGTGCATGCCACCTTTCATCTACCACCTTTGCCCTTGAGGTTGCCTTTGGTTATTTAAACCCATATACAACAAGGGCCAAGGCAAAGTTTGTACGCTTTTTTGAAAAACTCTATGCCGGGGTTAACTCTCTTCAAACATGCCAGTTTACATCTTACGCTTATGTACTGGAACCACCTTTGGTGAAATTTTCACCAAAATTTACTTTGCGTCTGCTTATGCAGAATATGCCGGACATTGCCATAATGTTGATGGACATAAGCGTTTTTTCAAAATTATTCAGCGGTGTGACCGGCATAAAGATGTCCCAGTGGGCGTTTCTTGAAGCAGGAGACAGAATACACACGTTAGAGCGTCTTATGAACACAAAAGAGGGAATCTGCAGAAAAGATGACACTCTTCCCGGTCGTTTCCTTAACGAGGGCAGAACATCCGATCCAAAAAAACGCACGGTTCCCCTTAATAAAATGTTAAGCGAATACTATAAAATAAGAGGATATGACGGAAACGGCATTCCTACCATAGCCACTCTTAGAAAACTTGGAATCAAAACTTCAGAAAATGGAGAAGAAAGTTACGGCAGCAAGGATTTTAATATAGTAACACCTGGAGGAAAACCGTTTAAGCGGATCTATCTTACCATTATGCTCTGGTTTGTGGGAAGGGCAATTCAGGCTGCAGCCAAAGTTGATAAGTCCGTAAAAAAAGAGTTTGAATCCATGCCTGCAAATTTCAAATTTTCCCTTGGAATTGAGCCCAATGGTCCATGCATGATTATCGGCAAGGACCAGAACGGAAAGGTAAGATACCTTGGATCAAAAAAAGATGACATGAACATAGATCTTCAGATGAGGATAAAAAACATTGAAGCGGGAATGCTGCTTTTTACTTTTCAGGAAAGCACGACCATAGCCGCTTCAAGAGATCGTCTGG
>JAUXBD010000248.1 GCA_030619585.1 Desulfobacteraceae bacterium | reverse complement strand
GGGAATGGGACCTGCGCATCCTATTAGGACAAATGCCACTATTGAAGGAAGAAAAATAAATCGCAGGGTTGAGATTCAATTTCTTTAAAAAATCAACGCAATCATTGCCACAGAAATAAGTAATAGGTAGACTCTTTTCATATTAAATTTTTAGCATCATGGGCCTCTCTTCTGACCGGCCCCTTGTATTGTTTCCTTGGCGTCATATAATCTTCACCATAACGCATGGTCAAAAATTTTGGGATATCATTGGGAGCAGGTAGTTCATTCCCCCAGCATTCGATCGTTCCCATGGGCTCTATATATTCAACTAAAAAATCATACATTGGCTTATATTGAGATTCCATGACATTGTTGTTTAATTTGAATGTAAATATATCAATATGAAGTTTGTTGGTTTCACTATAAAAAATCCGCTGCACCACATCTTTGTTGCTGCTGTCCAGAACATAACCGTCGTTTTCCACCTGTTTTGCAAATTGGGTAATCCTATCAGTATACTTTATATCAATACTGCAATCCACGTCATCATCATACACTATTATGCCTTTATCTCTATACAGACCCAACAGTGTGCCATAATCCAACCAGTAAGAGATTTCATGTTCTTTAAAAAGTCTGTCCGTGTATAACAGCAACTCCTTTAAGTGATCAATGCAGCACGGCTTCAGCGGGGCGATTTTTCCCCAGTTACACAGCTTTGTATCTTTTGTACACCCCATCAATGTTCTCCTGTTGATTTTATACCGGCCTCAACTATACATCAGTATTGTTCTATAGCAATATTTTCACACAGACTCACACACAGAACAAAAAAAGGCTATCCAGTGTTTGGATAACCCATTTATTTAACTGGTGCCCCCGGCAAGGATCGAACTTGCGGCACCTGGATTAGGAATCCAGCGCTCTATCCACTGAGCTACGAGGGCATAAAGGGTTTACGGCTTCACACTTTTGAGTGGTGTGAAATCTGGTGGGACTCGATCAAGAGATTCAGCACCCGTTTTTAAATCTTCATCGCTGTAATGTATGTACCTTGCAGTTGTTTTCACGTCCGAATGTCCCAAATATTGTGCAATAAACTTTATATCCTTTTTACCTTTTCTTGCTAAATTTGTAGCAGCTGTATGCTTTAAATCATGTGGCCTCAGTTTGTCAAGACCTGGTTTCCCTTCAAGACCGACCTTTTTCAATATACTATTCCATAAGGATTTCACCCGGCCTCACCGCTGTATTAAGCTCTATTGTGATGATATCTTTCATTCTGTTTTTTTGAGTATTTACCGGATGCAACATCTGACCTTAATGCGCGTGTTAATCAGCGGCGCGGCTTTTCGTCGGCTGAATTTATTTGTTTATTTATTTATTGACATTAATATTATATGGACATATTATAGGACAAAATATTAAAAATATAACTATATATTATTGATAATTCAATAAAATTTAATAAATGATATTAGGACATATATGAGGACATACGAAAAGACACATTCTTGGTTAACTTTCCAAATAGATCTAAGATTAATTGAATATGCAACATGGATCTCTTTGGGTGAGGCTCAGTCCAAATGTGAACACATTTCGGGCATCCCCCTCAGACCTGCCGTGGCGCAGCAATTACATATGGTGTATTTGGCCAAAGGTGTTTTAGCAACCACAGCCATAGAAGGCAACACGCTTACGGAAGATGAGGTCATTAAACACCTTGAGGGCAAATTAAAACTGCCACCCTCAAAAAAATATTTAACAAAAGAAATCGATAATATAATCACAGCTTGTGATCAGATTGCAACTGACATCTTGATTCACAACAAGGCTGAAATTTCGGCCGACAAAATTAAAAATTATAACGAACTTGTATTGGATGGACTGTCTTTAGATGAATCGATTGTTCCGGGTCAAGTGCGAAACTATTCTGTTGGTGTCGGTGGCTACCGTGCAACACCGGCAGAGGACTGCGAATACCTTCTTGAAAAATTGTGTTCATGGTTAAATGTGTTTCAAATTCCAGAAAACAACAGAATAACTTTCGGTATATTAAAAGCCATCATTGCCCACGTTTACTTTGTCTGGATTCATCCATTTGGTGATGGAAATGGAAGAACGGCCAGATTAATCGAGTTTCAAATATTATTAGAAGCTGGTGTTCCAACACCTGCCGCTCATTTATTAAGCAATTTCTATAATCAAACCCGCTCCGAATACTATAGGCAATTAGATAACACCACCAAAACGAAGGGAAATATTTCAGATTTTGTAAAATACGCTTCCAGTGGTTTTGTTGATCAACTAAAAGAACAGTTAGATATTATACGTCTTCAACAATGGGATATTGTGTGGCGCGATTACGTTCATGAGGAGTTCAAGGATCAAACATCCGAAGCCGCTATCCGTCAAAGGCGTTTAGCCTTAGATTTATCATCTTCAACGGATGAACCAGTACGCATATCCAAGATACCTGAAATCAGTACACGCATGGCCGCTGCCTATGCTAAAAAAACCAGAAAAACCATGATTCGAGACATCAATAAATTGATTAATATTGGACTCATGGAGCGAACTAAAGAAGGTGTTCGTGCAAAACGAAAAATCATTTTAGCTTTCTTACCATCAAGAAAATTCAGATAGGTAGTGTCCATCCAGAAAGAATAAATAAAAAAATGCTGACAGGAGTCAAACTGTTTGCGCCTAAACCCTAATATTTATTAAAACACCCTATAGATCGTTCCGGCATTTATGTGGGAAAATACCAGTTTTTTGGGTGTTGCAGTGGTGTAAAAATAAAGATAGCCCCCGGCTGTTTCTCCGGGCTTTAAATTTTTCACCAACCCCTTGCTGCAGGTATTATAGCCGTATTTTCTGCCTTTTGTATCAAACAACGTAAAAAAATCAACATTTACATAAAAAGATTCCTGGCTAACATTCTTTATCCAAACATATAGTCTTCTCTGCCCTCCCAAAGAACCTTTTTTAATAATCCCTTCATCCCTCAAAGCCATCGCGACCTTGTCATTGCCTTTAAAGAAGAGCAGTTTTGCATTTATTAATTTTTTCTTTAAATTCCTGTAAATATTTTTTTTCTTCCCCCGTTTTATTGCCTCATCAATGTTAGCAAGGGCATCATCTAAGTCTGAACTATAAGGTTTTTTTATTTTAAAATAATTCCTGGCCGCCCTGTATTTATCTTCCGCCGTTTTTTCATCAAATTTTGCTTTATAATACTTTGCCTTTTTCTGATAACTTTTGTTCGAAGGTCTTAACCGGGCCAACTCTTTATATATTTTATAGTTCTGTTCAAATTTAGATCCTGGCAGTTGCTTGACCTGGCTAAATAACTTCATCTCTTTGTAATACGTTTTTACATCAGACAGTTCACTATCCAGGGAAGGGCTATCGTACTTTGCCAGTTCTTTTTTAAATCGATCATACTTTTTCTGATCTATCAGGGTTTTTAACTGTTTTATAATCCTATCCTGGTCTGCATAAAAAATGGCTATATGCTTTTTTAGCTCTTCAGCACGTTTGCGTTCAATCTCCTGTTGTCTTGCAATCTTTGCTCTTATAGCCGATCGTTCCTGCCATGATTTAACCTGGACTTTAATCAAAAAACCTGTGGCAACCACCAGAAGTGCAATTACTATTAGAATTGCAGCTTTTTTTACTATTTTACCTATATCACCTTTTGTTTCTCTCTTAGTTGCCAGTGCTTTTTGCAAAGCCCCTTGTTCTCTTTTTTCTTTATTTCTTTCAATAGCCTCTTGTGCCTCTCTTTGTATCCTGGCCTTTTCATCTTTTAATC
>JAUXBD010000262.1 GCA_030619585.1 Desulfobacteraceae bacterium | reverse complement strand
GTCTTGATACCCATATTGGACCCATTTCTTTGGAAGTTATAGAACCATTAAAAAAACTGCGGATAAAAGTTGATGATGAAGAAAATGAAATATTTGCTGATATCACCTTTACTGCCAGGGCAGCAGCACTGGAAGAACCTCGTCAGACATTAAAGGTGGGTCCCCGTACCATGATGGATTATACACGGATGACACAAAACGGCTGTTATTATGGATTTGTCAAAATCAAGGGGTCTAAAATAATTCTTGAACCTGACATCTGGATGGGCACACGGGACAGGTCTTGGGGGGTCCGGCCAATAGGAGCTTCTGATCCGCAGGAAATGGTACCGCCGCAGATACCGCAATATTTCTGGCTGTGGGCACCTGCTAATTTCGATGACAGTATCGTCCTTTACTATATTGGCGCAGATGAAGAAGGCTACGCCACTCATTCCCACGCACTTATCATGAATCTTTCTGATGACACTCCCTGTGTAATAAAGGAAGCATCACATACAATATCATTTATTAAGGGGACAAGGCATGCGGAATCAGCAGAGCTACTTTTTAAGCCTTTAAACAAAGAAGATATAAAGATTCAGATAAAACCGCTGTTCAATTTCTATATGTCCGGCCTGGGATATCTTCATCCTGAGTGGGGCCATGGGTGCAATAAAGGAGAACTTGCTGTTCATTATGATACATACGATTTGGAATGCATCGACCCTGCGGATTTCTTATTTCTCCATATAGAGGCTGTTTGTGAATTTATAATGGGAGACAAAAAAGGGATGGGCGTACTGGAACAACTTATCATAGGGCCCCATAAACCGTCAGGATTTAAAGACTTTCTTGATATGACTGAGTAGTAGTGCCTGTAATTTTAAAAAAATGTTGTTATGTGATTTTAAACTAATGGGGGAAATCCGCAATGACCCTTTGCCAAGAAATGCCATGGGGAAAGTAATGAAGCATCTTTTGAACTCCGGTGATAAAAATCCGTTTGCCGAAGAGTAGTGATGATTAGCCTGAGTTCAGGTCGTAGGATTCGTTGGAAAGGAGGGGGGATGAGATATATTGGAAAAGCAGCTTTTGGTTCTATAAAAGATACCTGTTTAAGGCAGTTTTTAGAAATAATAATAATATTCATTGTTTTAAGTTGTATCTTAGTTCCGTCAAATATTTATGCACTAAATAACCAGGCTGTGAAACAAGACCTTTTCTCCGTCATCTTTCCAAGCGAGTCTATGGGGTGGACATGTGGGAGGTGGGGAACCGTCCTGCATACGAAAGACGGCGGCAAGACATGGCTTCGGCAGAACAGCGGTACTGATTATACACTAAATGCTATTTTTTTTACCGACTCTTTAAATGGCTGGGCTGTTGGAGAAGAGGGGACAATCATTCATACAAAAGACGGCGGGCAAACCTGGAATATGCAAAAAAGTCCGGTCAAATATTTTTTAATGGGAGTTCATTTTGCAGACGCGCAAAAAGGGTGGATCGTTACTGAAAGAACGACTATCTTATTTACATCAGATGGCGGCAATACCTGGCAGATACAGCTAAGTGACGAAGATTTTATTCTTAAGGCGGTTTCTTTTTGCGATTCGGAAAACGGCTGGGCGGTAGGAGAGTTCGGCTATACCTATCATACAACAGACGGCGGTAACACATGGGAACATCAGGCCGGTTTTTTCGATTTTTCAGATGAAACAGGAGATATGATCGGAGGGAATTTCCTGTTTGATGTTAAAGTCATATCGCCCACTACGGCATGGGTGGTCGGTATTGACGGATATGTTGCCACGACAACCGATGCCGGAAGAACCTGGCTGAAATTAACCGACAATATCCCCAAGACGCATCTTTTCGGGATCACTTCGAATCAAAAGGGCACCCTGATTATTGGCGGTAACAGTACCCTTCTGACAAGTTCCGACAATGGTGATTTTTTTGAAAGGCCTTCTAATATAGATCCTCCGATTATATACGGCTGGATTTACGGTATTACGCCCAGGGGCTTAAAAGGATTTGTTGCCGTGGGTAAAGGCGGCTGGATCTATGTTTCGGATCAAAATGGAAAAAACTGGCGGCGTTAGGCCGGCATTTAAAAAAATAGACGAATCAGCCACAAAGGTCGATTGAACAAAGGAAGGAGGCAATACAGTAATGCCTGATACAAATAAGCGTATGGACAGATTTTGTAAGTTTATCGTTAAAAATCGTTTAGCAGTCTTAATTGCGGTTGTGACATTTACGGTCATCTTTGCCTCAGGCGCTGCAAGAATCAAATCGGATGTGATCCTCCAGGATCTGTTCCCATACAACCATCCTTATCTTAAGCTGTATGCACGTTTTGTTCAAGTTTTCGGCAGTGGGGCGTCCACAGTTATTATTGCCGTCCAACCAAAGCATGGTGATATTTTCAATAAGGATACCCTTACAAAAATCAAAGATATAACAAACGAAATCGAGCTTTGGGATGAGGCATACCGCGCTCTTACCGTATCCATGGCAAGCAATTCCGTAAAAATTGCAAAACCCAAAGCAAGGGGTGAAATAGCCTTTGGGGCCTTAATGTTTCCTGACATACCGAAAACCGGCAAAGAGATGGATCTGCTGAAAAAACACATCTTCTCCACGTCTTCAATTAACGGGAAACTTGTATCAGAAGACGGAACTGCCGCACTGATCATGACAGAGTTTAAAGAGAACATATCTTATGAAAAGTCCTTTGAAATTCTTCAATCTCTGGTCAAGCGATATTCAGATGAAAACACTTCGATTCACATTACAGGCTATCCCATGCTCATGGGATGGATTTACAGTTACAAAAGTCAGATGGCTTTGGTGTTTTCCATTAGTATAGCACTGATGGTTATCATTTTATATGTTGTGTTTCGCAATATCACCGGCATGATAGCTCCAATTGCCCTTGCGTTGATTTGTTCAGGGTTGGGACTTGGTTTTATCGGCTGGACAGGGCTTAATTTCAGTCCTCTTCTTTATGTGCTGGCATTTCTTGTGGGGGCTCGTATGCTGAGTAATGCCGTGCAGATTACCCATAGATATATCGAGGAATTTCGCTCAACAATGAACAGGAAAGAGGCGGCATATCGGACCATGCGGGCAATGTGGATGCCGAATGTTGCTGCAGTGACAACAGATTCGGTGGGTTTTATGGTGCTGGCTGCGGCCAAGATATTTTTAATGCTGCAGATTGCGATTATGATGGGCTTCTGGATGATGACAATCGCCATATCGGGAATGATGGTGCCGATCATCTGCAGTTTTCTGCCGATTAAAGCGGATAAAGTTGAAAACGGAAACAATGGAGAAGGTCTTGCCCGCATAAACACTAAGCTTGCCGAGTTTTCAATCGGTCCCGGGAAATACCATGTGGGCATCATTGTTTTAATCATCTTAGTGGTGGGTATATGGCAGACAACCCGTTTAAAAGTAGGAGATCCGTCACCCGGTTCACCCATTCTTTGGCCTGACCATACATACAACCTGGATACGGGGTTCATCAATAAAACATTCAAATTTTCTTCAGATAATATCGCCCTTTATTATGAGGGCGCTAAAGACTCTGTTTATGATCCGGAAGTTCCGAGAATCTTTGAAAAATTTGACCAGCATATGGCAAAAGAGCTGCCGGATATATACAAATCTTCCAGTT
>JAUXBD010000362.1 GCA_030619585.1 Desulfobacteraceae bacterium | reverse complement strand
TTGGCAATTTTAATTGCTTCATCAGGGCTGAAAGCAGGTCCCCCGTCTGGCACAGGTACGCCGTACTTTCTAAACAATTCTTTTGCCTGATATTCGTGAATCTTCATTCTTACTTTCTCCTTTAAAATTGCATAGCGCTAATGGCATAACGCATGACAAAACAATCCTAATTCCATAAGCCCTATGCTCTTTGCGCTATCCGGCTACCCGATGACGCAAAGTACATCGTTTTTTGCAACTGAATCGCCGCTTTTGAAATTGATCGCCTTAACAGTGCCGCTAACAGGCGATGGCAGTGCATTTTCCATCTTCATGGCTTCAAGCACCACGATAGTCTCCCCTTCGCTTATAGAGTCGCCGACCTTCTTTTCGTAGCTTACTATCATGCCGGGCATGGGGGCTTTAATCGGTGTGCCGTCCACATCAGCAACTGCAGCAGGAGCCGCAGCCTTTGCCGGAGCAGACGCTGGTTTGACAGGCGCCGGAGCTGCCTGCACAGGTTGTACCGGTGGCGCAATGGGTTGAGCATAACTTATTACAGGCGCGCCGCCGATCTCTTCAACACCCACCTCAAAGTACTCGTCATCCACAAACACGTTAAACGAGCGTGAGTTTTCACTCTTTTCAGGAGCATCCTTTTTCTTTTCAACAAGCTTTCCTGCTTTGGCTTTTGCAATAAGTTCCTGTTCAGCCAGGGCTTCCTCAAGAGTTTTTGCCTTAACTTCTTCAGGCGGTTCCTCCTTGCCGTATTTCCATTTTAAAAATTTTTTCCCTGTTACAGGGTAGATTGCATAAAGAATTGTATCGTCAAGATCCTGTGCAAGTCCCTCCACATCTTTTTTCGCTTGGGGCAGTTCAGGTTCCAGCACCTCTGCCGGCCTGCAGGTAATGGGCTCTTCGCCCCTGTGATATCCTTTAAGGGCTTTTTTCTGTACCTCAGGATTTATGGGAACGGCTGTTTTGCCGTAAAGACCGTAGCACAAGTCCTTTACCTGGCCTGTGATCATTTTATATCTTTCATTTTCATCGTCGAAAAGCACATTGTTTACCGTCTGGATTCCCACAATCTGGCTGGTTGGAGTAACAAGAGGGATCTGACCCAAATCTTTTCTCACCTTTGGGAGCTCTTTATAAACTTCATCTATCCTGTCAAGGGCGTCCATCTCCTTTAACTGGTTGATAAGGTTGGAAAGCATGCCGCCAGGCGTCTGATGGAGAAGAACGTTTATATCTATTACAGACATCTTGTTTTCAGCCAGAAGGTGTCTATATTTTGGAATAATCTCTTTTTCCAAAATCTCGTTTATCTCAGCCAGTGCCTTGATATCAAAGCCCGTATCCCTGCCTGTGCCAAGTAGAGCCATAACAAGAGGCTCTACTGCAGGATGGGATGTTCGGTACGCATATGGAGACATGCAGGTATCAACAATGTCAACACCGGCTTCAATGGCCTTTAGATGGGTCATGGGCGCCATGCCCGATGTGAAATGGCTGTGCAGGTGAATTGGGGGCTTTACCTCTTTTTTCAAGATCTTTATAATTGAATATGCATCATATGGCGCAAGGATACCGGCCATATCCTTGATGCAGATACTGTCAGCGCCCATTGTTTCAAGGTCCTTTGCCTTGTTTACAAAGTACTCCAGGTTGTAGACGTCTCCACCCAGCCTTGGCTCGGTCATTGTGTAGCAGATACAACCCTGAAAATGCATGCCGGCTTCCTTGATCGCAGGGACCACTGTCTCAAAATTTCTGTAGTCGTTTAAAGCATCAAATGTTCTGAAGATATCCATGCCGTTTTCGGCAGATCTTTCAACAAATGCTTTTGCAAGGTCATCAGCATAGTTCCTGTATCCAACAAGATTTTGTGCCCGAAGAAGCATGGAAAATGGTGTCTTTTTTATATACCTTTTTAATGTCCTGAGTCTTTCCCATGGGTCCTCGTTAAGAAACCTGTGCATGGTGTCAAAGGTGGCTCCGCCCCATGTTTCTATGGCCCAGAACCCTATTTCATCCATCCGCTCTGCAACAGGGATCATGTCTTCGGTTCGTCCCCTTGTGGCAAACAAAGACTGGTGACCGTCACGAAAGGTCAGGTCCATTACTTGAACTGGATTTTTGGCTTTTGGCCTGTCCTTGTCGTAGCTCATTTTAGTGATTTTTACTTGATTATGGTCGCTCATTTCAAGGTTCTCCTCTTATACTGGTTATTGGCTGTGCTTAAAAAACGCAGCTACAAAATAGTTATTTTAATCTTTGAAAAGCCCTCATCTGAGTCATATGGCGCATCTGCATAATATCCTGTCGTCCGCTTATACTCCAGGAATTCAAAGATACCAAAGGAATTGCTGCCTGTGGCTGTGAAATTCCAAGCTGACTTCGGGCGGCTTCTTCCTCTTGCCTTATATAGCTTATAACTCCGGAAATCGCAGCTGCCAGTTTTTTTCTGTTGTTATCCATTTTTTCTCCAAAACTTATTAAACTAAACTTTTTCGTTTCTTTTATAATGGAATATTCCCATGTTTTTTAGGCGGCGTGGTTTCACGTTTACTGCACATAATTTCAAGGGCATCTATCAGACGGGGTCTTGTTTCGCTGGGCACAATCACCGCATCAATATATCCCCTGT
>JAUXBD010000139.1 GCA_030619585.1 Desulfobacteraceae bacterium | reverse complement strand
TTATTTATCCACATGCTTGACAAAACCAAGAGAAAAACTTAATTTTTCTAAAATCGTGCCCCAAAAAAGGGCATTGGAATCCATTTAATGAATATTATCTCAATAATCATCCTTGTTACCATTGCTTCTGACGTTATTTTGCGTGCAGTTGCCGATTTTTTAAACCTCAAACAGTTAAAGAACAGTCTTCCGGATGAATTTAAGGATTTGTATGATGCAGATCAATATAGAAAATCCCAGGAATATCTGCGTGTAAACACCCGATTCGGATGGATCACATCAACGGTGGATACGTCGGCTATTCTCTTAATCTGGTTTACAAAAGGGTTTCCCTTTTTGGATCATTGGGTAAGATCATTTAACCATGGCCATGTAATAACCGGACTTATGTACATAGGCGTACTCATATTACTCACAACCGTTTTATCTCTTCCTTTTAGTATCTACGCCACCTTTGTAATCGAAGAGCGTTTTGGCTTCAATAAAACCACATGGTCTGTTTTCATAACCGACAGGATAAAGGGCCTTGCCCTTGGCTTACTTCTAGGAGTTCCTCTTCTGGCAGGCATACTGTCTTTTTTTGAATATGCAGGGGCAGATGCATGGTGGTGGTGCTGGATAGGTGTCACTATATCCACGCTTTTAGTTCAATTCATAGCGCCCCCATGGATCATGCCTCTTTTTAATAAATTCAAGCCCATTGAAGAGGGGGAGTTAAAGGATGCTGTCATGTCATATGCCAGGTCAATCAACTATCCCCTGGAGAATGTTTTTGTTATGGACGGCTCCAAACGCTCCAGTAAATCCAACGCATTTTTCACAGGTTTTGGTAAACATAAGCGTATTGCCCTTTTTGATACAATCATAGGCGAACTGAAAATCCCCGAGCTTGTTGCAGTCCTTGCCCATGAGATCGGGCACTATAAGAAAAAGCATATTCAACTGACGATTATAATAGGAATTTTGCAGATGGTCTTTATGTTTTTTCTTCTTTCCCTGTTTTTATCCTATCAGGGACTTTTTGATGCATTCTATATGGATCAAATGTCAGTATATGCGGGGTTTATTTTTTTTGGCCTACTATACTCACCCATCGATTTTATAATGGGAATTTTCTTGCAGGTATTTCTGAGAAGAAACGAGTTTGAAGCTGACAGTTTTGCAGCCGGAACAACTGGAAACCCTTTAGCTCTGGCAGAGGCTTTAAAAAAGCTCTCGGTAAGCAGCCTGTCAAATTTGGCACCACACCCGTTTTATGTTTTTTTAAACTATTCCCATCCTTCAATGGCGCAAAGGCTTAAGGCACTCAACAAGGTAGTTGCCTGCCAATAACTTCAACAAGCTTTTCCATATTGATCGGTTTTGAAATATAGTCATCCATACCTGCGTTAAGGCATTTTTCCCGATCTCCCGACATTGCATGAGCGGTAAGAGCTATTATTGGGGTTTTGTGGTTCATCACCCTTGAATCCGGATTACGGATGACCTGTGTTGCCTCAAAACCATCCATATCCGGCATTTGTACATCCATCAGTATGAGATCATACTCTATATTTTCCAGTACATCCACTGCCTCAACACCGCTTTTCACAGCATCAACTTTAAAACCCATTTTTTCCAGAAGTCGTTTGGCAAACTTGCGGTTGACCACATTGTCTTCTGCCAGAAGAATGCTACTGCCTTTACCTATTTTAATATTTGCGGTGTTCTTTTTATCTGCAGCCTGTGTTTTATGACCCTGTTTTTTGCACAGCACAGTGGTCAGGCAGTCAAAAAGTTTTGATGGTTTGATAGGTTTTGTAAGAAAATCAGCATAACCTATCTCCCTCATCATTTCTGCATCCCCGCGCTGACCGATTGAAGTCAGCATAACCATCGTCATATCTTTCAACAATGGGTTTGACTTTATTTTCTGTCCAAGTGTTTGTCCTCCCATGTTGGGCATCTGCATATCAATGAGCGCTATGCTAAACGGATCACCAGCCTCAACAGCGTTCCTTAATTTATCAAGGGCCAGTATTCCGTCAATTGCCTCATCAAAGCGACATTCCCATGACTTAAGCTGCTCTTTTAGTACCATGCGGTTGATCTCATTATCATCAACCACCAGTATGTTCTCCCCCTTAATCTCTTGAACCCTAAGATCTTCCTCAAGAGACTCGGTAACATTTTCCTGTTTTTTCAGAACCACTTCAAACCGGAAAACAGAGCCCTCGCCCACCTTACTTTCAATCCCGATGTTACCTCCCATAAGTTCCGCAAGCTGTTTTGAAATGGCAAGCCCCAGTCCTGTACCGCCATATTTTCGGGTCATTGAGGCATCGACTTGAGAAAACGACTCAAAGAGGCCTTCTATCATATTTTCAGGTATTCCAATACCTGTGTCGCTGACAGCAAAGGATAATGTCACGTTTTTTTCAGTCTCTTTGCTTGCTGTCACTCGAACAATCACCTCTCCTATTTCAGTAAATTTAATTGCATTACCGGCAAGGTTGATCAGGATCTGTTTTAACCTTCCAGGATCACCCTTAACAAATGAGGGCACCTTATTATCCATCAAAAAGGCAAACTTCAACCCTTTATTGTGGGCACGGATGGCCAGCAAATCGGTAATACCCTCCATTATTTTTCTTAAATCAAAATCAATCCGTTCCAGGCTGAGTTGTCCTGCCTCAATCTTTGAAAAATCAAGAATGTCGTTAATAACGTCCAAAAGAGAGTCAGCGGACTTTTTTATGGTCTGTGCATACTCCCTTTGCTCTTTGTTCAACCTGGTTTCAATGATAAGGTTTGTCATGCCGATCACACCGTTCATGGGCGTTCTTATTTCATGACTCATATTTGCCAAAAATTCGCTCTTGGCAATAGTCGCGGCCTCTGCGTCCTCCTTGGCCTTTTTCAAAGCCGCCTCTGTATTCTTCTGCTCGGTAATGTCACGAATTACACCCACAATTCCACGAATCTCTCCGGTAGTTGAACGCAGGGGGCTGTACAACTCTGAAGAGAAAGTGGCTCTTCCGTTCTTTATAGTGTACTGTGCTTCACGCTCCACCACATCGCCCCGCATTGCCTTATTGAGCATTTCACGCATGCTGTCATCAAAAAGATCTGGAAAAACCTCCCAGACTTGATCCCCGCTATTTATAACATCATCTCTGGAAACCCCTGATATCTCCTCCATACCCTTGTTCCAGTACGTATAATAAAAGTCGGGATCAAGAACCAGTATTCCGTCACTTATGGATTCAAACACATTGTTGTAAAGTCCCTCGCTCTCCCTTAAGGCTTGCTCCATCTTTCTGCGCTCTGTGATATCTCTTATAATCGTAATAATCCCAACAGGTTTTCCGTCCTTTTTTATTACGGTTGCGTTGGCCTCAACAAAGAGTTTTAAACCATCCTTGCGCCTAACTTCATACTCAATCAGCCTTGTGGGTTTCCCATTAATTACATCATTAAACAACTCCATGTTTTTTTCCCAAGCTTCAGGGGTAAAAATTTCAAAATCGGTGATATTTTTTCCTATGATCTCATTGCGAGCATACCCGAAGATATCCTCCATTTTTTTATTTACATCGATAACTACTCCATTTATATCCACATATATGATCTCATCATTGGCTTTATTAAAAATTGTTTTAAATTTTTCCTCACTCTCCCTTAAGGCGTCTTCAGCCTTCTTGCGCTTGGTTATATCGGTAATGACTGCAAAGCCCCCCTTGAAACCGCCCTTGCCATCAAACAAGGGCTGGGGAGATATATGTGTGCATATAAAACTCTCATCCTTTTTTTTTAAATACATCTCGTAACTTGTCGGCCCCTCATCTCCTTTTAGGAAAAAGTCCCCTTTAACAAGCTTGAGATCTTTAACGTCGGCAAAAAACTCCGTGACATGACTACCTATCATTTCATTTGGCAAATAACCCAGCATTTCAGCAAGTCTGGGGTTTCCGTAAGTTAGCTTAAAATCCTTGTCCGATATCCCAATACCGTCATTCATTGTCTCAACCAAAAACCGGTACTTCTCCGAGCTTTCCTGCAGCTCTTCCTGTGTTTTCCTGCGTTCAGTCACATCTGTTGCAATACCGGAAACCCCTATAATGTTTCCTCTTTCATCCTTTAAAGGTTCGGTTTTCAGATGGAAAGTTTTCCTGTTTGTGAGGGTAAGGTCATACTCCCTTTTATGACCCTGCAATAACATATGATAGTTCTCAAATGCTGTTTCCTTGCTCTCTTTTGTAAGCATGTGAAGAAAAGATTTGCCGGAACTATCATTGGGAGAAATTTTCAGAGCTGTTTCTAAGGTTTTATTATAATAAGTAAGGTTGCCATCAATATCTGTCATAAAAACAAAATTATCCAGATCATCCATCAAATCTTTGAATGCTTTCTCTTCTCTTAAAAGCTTATCATTAACCTGCTTCAGATCAGCAATCTTGGTTTCAAGTGCCTCTATCTGTTGAATCGGTCTTTTACCGGTCAGTTTCTGCGGCATTAAAACAACCTCCGATTGTTTTTATGTAAAATATTCACTTGCCCACTTTTTATTTAGATGGTAAAGAAAAGGGTAAAAGTATATTAATAATTTTTTTCCGTAACATAATGAAAACAACTAAAAAAAGACAGAAAGTCCATATAGATACATCCAAATATATTTCTTCTGGCAAAGGAGTGTCCACCACTGAGCTAATCATAAATCCGACTGCAAACGATGAAACCTGGTCAACTCTAGAGGAGGAAGAGATTTGTCAAGAGATCTCAGGACAATCCCCACCAAGACTACTTATTAATCTAATACGAAAAGATATTGCCAAACGCCAAGAAAGATACCTGCTAATAGTCGAAATTGAGAAACATCTTCTGAATCCGATAAAAAAGTTAAGCATTTTAAATGAACCAAAACTGTTTTTTGACTATGAAGAAAATAAAAAAGCAATTGTAAAAAATATTAAAGCTTCCTCAAAAGAGATACATGATAAAATTCAAAGCAAAAACCCTAAACTTATCAAAAGTATCATTAAAAATGAAAGCTTTGTAACAGAAAACCTGGAAAGCATTTTTAATGAAAAACTGTTAAAAATTAACAAGGTGCCCATAAGTAAGACCGAATCAAAAAAACTTGCCAGGGGTTTTCTTCTCGCATTCAAGCTTTTTGTAACTCCTGAAAAAGAACCGGACAAATCCAAGAAAAATCAATAATTTTTCATACTATTTCATATCATACTTTATGGGGTCCTTAACCCCTGCTTCACTAAATCCTCTTTTCCTAATAATACAGCTGTCACACTCTCCGCATGCTACCTTCTCCGACACCGGGGAATAGCAGCTGTGGGTGAAACTATAATCCACACCCAGTTCAATTCCCTTTTTTATTATCTGTGCT
>JAUXBD010000006.1 GCA_030619585.1 Desulfobacteraceae bacterium | reverse complement strand
TAATTATGGTCATGGGATTACTGCAAATAGTAACAGGCATTGCCTGTGGGTCACTCTGGCTCATTATTTCTAAAAGATCTTTTATCATTCAAATTCCTGACAGCAATAAAACAACATAAAAGGCCATACTGGAATGCTGGGATACTGGATACTGGGATGCTGGAATGAAAGGCAAATGGCGTTACCGCCAATACCGCATGACTCAGAGCTGATGTGGTTGGCTAAACCTTCACCGTAGGACTCTTGCATTCCCACCACCTTGCCGGTTTTAATCGGCGCATTCTCAAGATTCAAGTTTTATCCCGTTAAACCTTTTTGAATTTGTTTAACCGGGACTTGCCCTCTTAAAACTTGCTCAATTGATAAATAAACATGGGCGACCCGGCCGCAATGACAATTCCGCAACAAAAAACTTCTCAAAAAACTCACAACCAGGGTTGCAATACTGAAAAAAGTAATTAGATTATGCACTTTCCTGCTAAAATCCGGCGGAAGATACGAATTGGTTTAAAAAAGGGACTATTTTTAAAATCGGAATTTATAACTACAAGGGTGAGGAAATGACGGATTTATCAAAAATTACAATGTACAGTGGCGGACACAAAGGCACCGAGGCCGAATTTGGCAGACAGTCGGAGCGCATGGGAATCCATGAGGTGAATTACTCTTTTGAAGATCATCAGATGGAGAGGGATTTAGGCATTAGGATTCTTGACCAGGAAGAGCTCAAAAAAGGGGATGTGAGCATGGAGATCGTATCCAAGCGGATGGGGAGGAGCTACACAAAGACCGATAAGATCCGAAAGGTTATGCAGTCCATATTTCATATGGTAAACAATGGCTATCAAGTGTTTGCTGTGGGATGGATTCAGCCCGATGATACGGTCAAGGGAGGAACAGGCTGGGGAGTCGAACTTGCAAAATTATTTAACCGCCCGGTGAGCGTGTACGACCAGGAACGCAATGAGTGGTTTTCCTGGATCGATCACACCTGGAAAACGGACACCCCGATGATATCTCACGACTCCTTTGCTGGCACCGGAACGCGCAACCTTACAGGGGAAGGGCAGAAAGCCATTGAAGCTCTGTTTAATCGTTCCTTTCCCAAAGGGAAACAATAATTAACTGAGCTTCCTCGCAGCAAGTAACGGATATCAACACTTTATCTTCTTCCAAGTATCATATGGCAAGCTGCCGGGAATACAAACCAACACATGAAACCGAAAAATATTAGGGGAGAAATAAAATGAACAAAGATATTTCACCTTTGTTTCAACCTTAGGGCAGCTTGAATTGAAAAACAGAATTGTTATGCCGCCAATGGTTACCCACTATGGTTCTGATGAGGGGTATGTCACCCGGCAAATGAAAAATTATTATACTGAGCGTGGCCGTGGAGGTGTTGGTATGATAATTGTTTAAGCTACATGTGTTGACGGCAACAAAGGCCTTGCATTTAAAAACGGTCTGCGGATAGATGCGGACCGGTTTCTTCCCGGCTTGAGCCAACTGGCAAATGCGATTCATGCAACAGGAGCAAAAGCCTCTATCCAGCTTCAGCATGGGGGCTCCCAGGCCCTTTTTTGCAAGACAGGGAAAAAGGCGGTGTTCCCTTCGGTGGTCCCTTCCATGACGCCGACTGCTGAAGACAATGAGGCCCGAACGCTTGAATCAAATGAAATCGGCGATATTGTGGACCATTTTGCCAATGCTGCCATGCTGGCCCAAAAAGCCGGTTTTGACTGTGTCGAGATTCATGGCGCCCACTTCTATCTGATCGCTCAGTTTTTATCGCCCTTATTGAATCAACGTACAGATTCATATGGTGGTTCCTTGGAGAACAGGGCCAAATTTCTCGTGGATATAATTAAAGCAATAAAGAACCGGACCGGAAATGATTATCCTGTATTATGCCGCATCGATTTCGAACAATTAACGCTGGACGGCAAAATAAACGAGGCGCATCAGCTGGCAGGGATCATACAAAATGCGGGGATCGATGCCATTGACGTATCTGTGTGCGGGGTCATTTTCGCATCCGAGCCAAAGACACCGCCCCCTGAAGATATTGACCGTTTTGCACGGAAAATCAAACAATTGGTTACGGTTCCGGTGTTATCCGGCGGCGGTGTCGATTATTTGAAAGCGGCAAAGACAATCAGCGAAAACAAGTTGGACTTATCCACAATTGGCAGGGCACTGCTCGTAGATCCTGACCTACCCAACAAAATTGCCTCGGGTAGGGAAAAGGAGATAAATCCATGCATAGATTGCAGGGGTTGCGTCACCCGAGTTGCGGTTTCCCATAAACCACTTATTTGTCCGGAAAATCCCCAATTGGGAAAGGGGACGTGAGATGCAAGGACATAGTTGCCGGATGCGGTCATCACCGGGTTTTTAATCTCAAGCCTTCCTGTATTAAGTTTAGGTTTGATCATCATTCAGGCTCTATTTTGTAAAAATCCCATGAAAATTCGGGCCGGTTTAGATATCTTTTCATAAACAGTTCGGGAGCGAGTTCATGGTCCTTAAAAATGTCAGGATCAACATCAATTCCTGCCTCTCTTAACCCATCAACCAATTTATCCAGTCTTGGCGGGCAACCGGGTACGGGAATGGAATTACGGATCTGTTTATTATCTTTATTCAGTTTTATTTGACATTTTCCGACGAGAAGGGTGTGGTTCATCTCTGGATTCGGGCGGCATATCTTGCCGGTGAGGATCTCAACACCATCATAAGGCGTTTTTTTCCATGCCTTGCTGATAGCATACTGAATAATCCCGATAATACCGGAACAATAGGTGCAAAGGCTGTGATCATATTTGGGAAATGAAAGCCCTTTTACGCCCATATATTCCAGATAAACGGGGAGTGAATTGTCTTTATTGTATGGGAAATCCCATTTATGCGGCCTTGCCCACATCTCTACCGGCTCTCCCACAACATCGGCGGATTCGATGCTTGAGGCTATTCCCCTCTTTTCACAGGCCATTACCAGATGAGGGACTTCCCCCGGATCTATACCCAGCAATGCAGTGCCGACAATATCCGCCAAAAGCATATCCTCGGATGCAATCAGCAAATTGCTCCGTAAGGCTTTTCCTATATAGGTTGGCCCTCTTTCCAGTGTATATATGCCGTCAATCAAAGTACAGGATTTTGGAAGCACATCAGCAAGCATTGATACATGAAAGTCAAGATTTTTATGCCTGTCATCCGAGTGGCAACGTTTCCGACTATTGATGTCTATACACCCTTTCAAATTCTTCTGACTCAGAGAGACGACCGTTTGTGTATGGGTTTTTAATACAGGCAGACTGACGACAAAATCGGCATCCAAAAGATCAACGGAAAAATTTAAGGTCACATCATCCCCAAGCCTTTTTCTTCGGAACGCTCTTTCAAAAGTGTTTACAATCTTTACACCAAAACGCTTGGAAAGTTCATTATACCCGAGACTCTCATATGCATGGGCCGACGTCTCTCTGTCTTTTGGATCAAATGTGATGATCCCCTCCCCTATGGTGATCTGCCCTGCGCCTCTATCTTTAAGCTCCCGCACCACATCCTCCACAACTCTTGACGTGGTAATCATACCCCATGGAGGGACTTGTGCCTCACGGGACCAGTATACAATATTGGGTTTGATAAAAACATTGTCCCCTCTGCTTAACTTATCAAAAGTACCGGAAAGGTTTATAGCTTCTGCTACCGATTCTTGGGCGCTTCTATAATACACCACAGATACATCTTTTTTCATTCATTATCCTTTCCCGGCGGATTCCGGCGTTACAGAAGAACGATCTCTTATGTTTCGCATTTTGAAGGCTGAACTTCAATTTTTATTATACATGATAGAGCGTAGCGTTTCCTTTTGCCAGCCACCAGTGACCAGCAGCCAGTATCATAAATGTCCAAAATTCATGCGATCTGCTGCGATTTTAACAGTTTGTAGCCATTATTTAGAAATAAATTACGAGGTCTATATATAGAGTATAAATAGATTTGATAATCATACACGATGTTGAATAATGACTTATTTCAATACTTTTTAACTGCCTGATTAACCATGAAGGGCAAGAAGAGCACGAAGGTTACGTAATTTCAAATAATTAAAGTTTTTTCTTCATGATCTTCATGGTCTTCATGGTAATATTTTTATCAAATTCGAATTTTTTCTAATTTTGTTTTTGCTTTTTCGGTATTTAGTCAACAATCAATTTAAGTGCTAATTTTTTCAGTGTTTTCATTTTAGAATCAATTTGCCGTGGCTGTACTGACTGTCTGGTTAACAGATAAAACAGCGGGTTCTGCTAATCTGTAAGGAAGTCCAGCACTTTTTTGTTAAAAACATCACTCATTTCAAGGTTGACCGCGTGGGACCCGTTTTCAATCTTTATTAGTACAGAATCTTTTATCCTGTCAGACAACACTTCTGAAAAACGCGGCGGCACAACCCTGTCTTCTGTCCCAGTTAATACCAGAGTCCGTGCATTTATCAAATGCAGACGGTCCTCTGTTTCAAAGCACGCGGATGCTTTTATATGTTTTTTGAGTACTTCAGTCCCAACCAGTTTAATATAGTCATTAGACATTTGGACATAAATATCTGATTCTTCAATATTAAACGATAAAGATACCAATTCTTTAAAATACTTTTCAACATCCATATTTTCTATATCTTTATATGCATCCACATTTGAAAAATTTTCTTTGGTATATTTCTCCATTGCCGAACCGCTGTAAAGTGTTGATGCCAGGACGAGTCTGTTTACTCTTTCAGGATAATTAATCGCAATTCCCTGGGCGATTTCGCCGCCCATGGATGTGCCGAGGATATGCGATTTGTTTATGCATAGATGATCCATAAGGCTGATTGTATCATCAGCCATATCCATGATTGTAAAGTCAGTATCTGGTTTGTCACTTTCTCCGGTCCCCCGGTTATCAAGTGCGATTACAAGGAAATATTTTTTAAATTCTTTGACTTGAAGGAACCACGCGTTTTTGTCCGCGCCAAGCCCCATTAACAGGATTAACGGCTCACCGTCCCCATAGGTTTCATAGGAGATATTAATATTATTTATAAAAGCTTTTGGAATTTGATTTCTCCATATCTTTTTTTAAATGTACTAATAGCCGATTTTACTGCAGCCTGTCAATATTATTCCACTCCGAAGTTCTTCACTTTGGTCGGGGTTTGATGCGCTTTCCAACAGTTTTATAAGTGACACTATTTGGAACTACGACAAATATTGGCTTTAAGCCGGTTCTTTTAAGAAAGTAACTTATGGTCACACCACACTAATCATCAAATATTATAATAAATACCTGTTGATTTAGGTCTTAAAACGTGGCAATAATCATCTTTTTAGGCCCCAAAAAAGCGATATAAATAAGGCGCACATAGGGATACCCGCTTAAGGCGGGATTTCCACTACGCTACAACAAACCTACACATTTGACAAAAGGAATCCATCTGTCAAATGTGTGGACCCCTTATAGCACCTAAAGGAGAATAAACATGAACTACGAATATAATGATTTAATTAAATTTCACGGGCATAGCTGCCCTGGGCTGGCAATCGGGTATCGCATGTCAAAGGCAGGTCTTGAATTTTTGTCCGGCTCAAGATCGGAAGATGAGGAAATTGTAGCGATTGTTGAAAACGATGCCTGCGGTGTGGATGCGCTGCAGTGCTTGACCGGATGCACATTTGGCAAAGGCAATCTTATTTTTAATGACTATGGGAAGCATGTGTATACGCTTTACAATCGTAAGACCGGAAAAGGTGTTCGGGTTGTTTTTAATTCACTTAGTCTTCCGGAAAATGTGGAAATGGATAGGGCACAATTAATTGATTGGCTTTTAACTGCGTCCGAAGACGACGTTGTATCCCTGTGGGAAGTGCATATTGATGAGCCTGAGCCGGCCCGAATTATGACTTCAGTGGAATGCGCTGTTTGCAAGGAAAGCGTGATGACAACACGGACAAAACAAATTGATGGGAAAACTGTTTGTATCCCCTGTTCTAAGAAAAACATCCAGGAGAGCCCATAGGGCGTTAAGTCCCGGTGGAATAGTAAAACAAATTCCACTGGATAAATCTTGAAACTTGAATTTCGATAAAGGAGGCAGTCATGAATTTTAAAAAACATTTGGAGACAGCGTTGAATTTAACATTGAAATTCATTGTGCCTTTGATTATTATGACCCTGGTGATGTTTGTAGTACAATCGGTATCCTGGCACCGGTAACTTTGGCCGGTTATATGCAGTCTGTTCTTTTAATGATAAGAAAGGGGCGTGAGCCCAAAATCCAAGATCTGTTTTCAGAGATGAGGCTGTTTTTCCCATTATTGGGATTCGGCATCGTTGTTCTTATCCTGTCAATGATTGGCTACATGCTTTTTGTACTGCCCGGCTTAATTGTCACTTTTGCCGTATCTTTTTCTTGTGCCTATATGTTACCCCTCATGACCGATAAGGGGTTGGGGTTAATCGACGCCATAAAGGAAAGTTATGCCATGGCCATAAAGGGACCTGTACTGGACCATGTTGTTGTGGTGATTTTGTACATAGGTATCATGGCCGTTGGAAGTTCTGTCTTTATCGGGGCGCTTTT
This sequence comes from Desulfobacteraceae bacterium, assembly GCA_030619585.1. GTDB lineage: Bacteria > Desulfobacterota > Desulfobacteria > Desulfobacterales > SURF-7 > JAUXBD01. Next base: position 5,274 of record JAUXBD010000006.1, on the reverse strand, counting down.
TACCCAGCCTTTTGCCAGCATATTCCTTCTTTCCGTGTATGAAGACCGAATAAACCAAACCGATATTATTGAAACGGTATGATTATACAGGTTTTACATTGTACTCTTTTTTTATATTCCAGTATTCCAGCATTCGTTTTTCATCCCAGCATTCCAGCATTTGCCTTTTCTCATCCTCTAAACCTCTCATTTTTCTTATCCTCTGCCCTTCCCATTTCCTTTTTTATTTGATATGCATCTCTTATTATAATAATTCTTAGGGAGCAATAATGACTAAACCTCGCATCCTGATCGTTGATGACAGCGCTGCAATTCGAAGAAGTCTCAAAGTTCTTATAGAACCGCTGGATGCTGAAATAATAGAAGCCGCTAATGGTCGACAAGGTTTTGATTTGGCAAAAGAAAGCAGTTTCAATATTATTATTAGCGATATCGAGATGCCGGAGATGAACGGTATCGATTTTTGTAAAAATTTAAAAAGTAATCCTGTTACCCAGTCTATTCCCGTGGTTATCGTGAGCTCATTTGATACAGATGACGACATAAACAAAGGATTTGAGGCTGGTGCATCCATGTATATCCCCAAGGATGAAGCCAAAATATATCTAAAAAAAACGGTTGAAGAGATTTTAACCAAATCCACTTTTCAAAGCAAGCGGCTGATAATGGTTGTTGATGACTCAACCTCTATTCTCCATATTGTTTCAAACGGTCTGATCCAGGCTGGTTTTCAGGTGATAACTGCTGAAAACGGTAAAAAAGCATTGGAGCTCCTGAGTGTTAATCAGCCTGATTTAATTTTAAGTGATATTGATATGCCTGAGATGAATGGTTTTGAATTTTGTAAAGCGGTCCGTTTAAATCCCAATCTGTCGTTAATTCCTTTCCTAGTAATGAGTGCAAACACTGACCGTGGACATATGAATCGTATGATGCAACAAGGTGCAGCTGCTTATATTTGCAAACCATTTAATACGGATCAGCTGGTCATTATGGTAGAAAAGCTTCTATCGGATCAGTTCCTTTTATTGCTCAAGGAACGAGAACGTCTGGATGCTGAGAGCAACCTAATGGTTGCAAGTATTACCAGCCTTGTTACCGCTTTGGAGGCCCGTGATCCATACACTAGTGGTCACTCGGAAGCCGTCGCTGAAATTGTTTCAGGCATGCTTGGTCTGGCCGGTGGAAGAAGTGTGGAGATAGAAAGAGTTATTATTGGTTGTAGACTGCATGATATTGGTAAGATTGGGGTCAGGGACAGTGTACTTCTAAAACCTGGAAAACTAGATAAGGTGGAGTTTGATCATATTAAGGAACATCCCATAATCGGCTATAATATTCTAAAATCCATTCCAAGCCTCTCAGATATAATCCCCATAGTACAATTTCATCATGAGCGTATGGATGGGAAAGGTTACCCTGACGGCCTTAAAGGGGACAACATTCACCTTTGGGCTCGGATGACAGCAGTTGCTGACACGTATCACTCATTGATAAGTGACAGACCCTATCGCATAGGAATGATTCGTGAAAAGGCCCTCCAAATAATAAGTGATATCAAAGGTACGCAACTCTGCCCCGAATGCGTGGATCTGTTTTTAAAATGGGTTGATTGATTAACGATATTGCAAAGCCTGTTTCACAACATAAAACATTCGTTTTTTATCAAGGTGGTTTTTATGATTAGAGTATTAACAATCACTCTATTTTTCACACTTTGTTTGTATGATCAATCATCTTCTTCGGATATTGTTCAAAATGCGTTTAACTCGAACGTGAGCTTGGAAGAAACTCGTCTATCAGCAAAGCACGGAAACCCGGAAGCACAATTCGTTCTTGGTACGATATATGACAACGGCCAAGGAGTGCCGCAGGATTACAAAAAAGCAGCCAAATGGTACCGCCTGTCAGCAGAACAGGGATATTCAAAAGCCCAGTATAACCTTGGGTGGATGTATAGCAACGGCAAAGGAGTACCACAGAATTACAAGAAGGCAATTACGTGGTACCGCCTGTCAGCAGAACAGGGACTTTCAAATGCCCAATACAACCTTGGGACGATGTATGATAACGGTAAAGGAGTACCGCAGGATTACAAGGAGGCATTTAATTGGTACCGCCTGTCAGCAGAGCAGGGAGACGCAGAAGCACAATTCTTTCTTGGGACGATGTATAAAAACGGCCAAGGAGTACCGCAGGATTACAAGGAAACAGCCAAATGGTACCGCCTGTCAGCAGAACAGGGATATTCAAAAGCCCAATACAACCTCGGGTGGCTGTATTACCACGGTAAAGGAGTACCTCAGGATGACTTTGCGGCAATTAAGTGGTGCCGCCTATCAGCAGAACAGGGACTCTCAAATGCGCAATACAACCTTGGGTCGATGTATTTCAACGGCAATGGATTGCCGCTGGATTACAAGGAGGCATTTAAGTGGTACCGCCTATCAGCAGAACAGGGACTTTCAAATGCGCAAAACGACCTTGGGATGATGTATTACCACGGCAAAGGAGTGCCACAGGATTACAAGGAGGCATTTAAGTGGTACCGCCTGTCAGCAGAACAGGGACATTCAATCGCCCAATACAACCTTGGGATGCTGTATTACCAAGGCCAAGGGGTACTAAAAGATTACAAGGAGGCAATTAAGTGGTACCGCCTGTCAGCAGAACAGGGACTCTCAAAAGCCCAATACAACCTTGGGATGCTTTATTACCACGGCAAAGGAGTGCCACAAGATTACAAGGAGGCATTTAAGTGGTACCGCCTGTCAGCAGAGCAGGGACTTGCAAATTCACAAAACAATTTCGGGCTGATGTATTACAACGGTCAAGCAGCGCCACAGGATTACAAGGAGGCAATTAAGTGGTTTAGTCTATCAGCAGAACAGGGATATTCAGATGCCCAATACAACCTTGGGTTGATGTATTACAGCGGCCATGGGGTGCAGCAGGATTACAAGGAGGCAATCAAGTGGTACCGCCTATCAGCAGAGCAGGGACTTTCAAATGCACAAAACAAACTTGGGATGATGTATTACCACGGCAAAGGAGTACCGCAGGATGACAAGGAGGCAACCAAGTGGTTTCGCTTATCAGCAAAGCAGGGATCTTCAAATGCAAAATACAACCTTGGATTGATGTATTACAGCGGTCCGATGCAACCTTGGGATGATGTATTACTTCGGCAAAGGAGTACCAAAAGATTAAAAGAAGGCAATTAAGTGGTACCGCCTGCCATTACTATTTAAGGGGTGTGGATTTATGAAATGTATTTTCCATAGCATCTTGGTGATGCTGCTTGTAAGCACAGTTTTATTTTTACCTTCTTCAAATGCAATGGAGCAGCAGTGTGAACTACTGCAAAACAAACACGGAATAAAGGTTTACAAAAAGCATATTGAAGGTTCCAACCTATATGAGTTCAAAGGCGTTACAGTAGTAAATGCAAAAATAGCGACTGTCGTGGAGGTTCTGCTTGATTTTAAGGCTATGACCAAATGGATTGTATTTATAGAAGAGTTTAGAGTGCTAAAAGGACTTGATAGAAAAGATAATTATTTTAATATGAGCGTTTATTTTTCCATTGATCCGCCGTGGCCTGTTTCAAACAGGGATTGCATAATGAAGCTTACAGGGGAACTTAGCAATAACAAGGTTACGGCAGATGCGTTAGCTTCGCGCGAACAGATTGTGCCGCTAAAAAAAGGTTATATAAGGCTAACTAATCTTTCCAACAAATGGGTAATTGAGTCTATTACAGATGACAAGACCAGTGTAAGCTACAGTGTAAGAGTTGACCCGGAAGGTTATATACCGGCATGGATTATAAACCCTTTTATTAAAAACCAACCGTTTTATACACTGTACAACCTTAAACAGATGGTAAAATTTCCAAAGTATATTAAGGCAGAAAATAGTTCGAAATTATTAACTGCGGAATAGTCGTTCTGAAGATAAAACATCATCCAGTTGCTCAAGCATCTCCTGTTTTGCCATGGGCAATTTACCTTCTACCGGAACATAGTTTGATATGTGATCGCTGACGAATTCTGAATTAACTTCCAGTAAACTGATAAGTAACCTTTCCTCCTGTAGTATCTCCCTAACAGACAGCTGGCTGAATTCCCCACGATTTACGGCATCGAAAAGAGGGGTGCCGGAAAGCACTGAAAGAGTTCGAACGCGTATGAAATCCGGGTCAATAGCATTAAGGACCTTCGCTGTTTGCCGGGCATGCTCACGCCACCCGGCCTGTCCGCCCAATCCGAGAATCACATATTCTGAAAGGGATATTCCTGCTTTTTTCACCATCCTTCCTGCCTTAATCATCTCATGGGCTGTTGCGCCTTTGTTGATGAACTTTAGTAGCTCATCGTCGCCTGTCTCAAGTCCCAGATGCAACCTGGAAACCCCGGCTGCCCGTAATTTCTTTAAGTCTTCCTGCGGTCTTCTCAAGATGGTTTTAGCACGGGCATAGCATGTTACTCTTTCTATGGCAGGAAACGTTTCGTAGAGGAACTCTACAACTTGCACCATATCTGATGTCTTCATGACTAAGCTGTCTAAATCACCGATAAAAGCACTCTTCACGCCTTCATTGGTTAACCACAGTACTCCCCTGGATTCAGCTACCTGTCGGATCTGATTCAAACATTTGTTCGCCTTGGCCCGTTTAATTATCTCATTAGCAAGATCCTGCATGGCCGAAATATCTTGCTTTATATCATCAACGGGACGTATTTCAAGTTTGCCCCGGTTCCAGTGGATACCATAGCAAAAAGCACAGCGGTTCCATGAACAATTGCGGGTGGCGCGAATCAAAAGGGAATGGGCCTCGCTTGGAGGACGAAATGGTGGTGTTTCAAATCTTAGCATTTTAAGAGATCAAACCTAAACCATTATCTAACTGACATCGTAGTGGCAATAAGATAGGAAAGAACACAAATATTTATGAACAGCGCATAAAATCAAAGCGGTTTACCTGTGTTTTTCATCAGACAAACCGCTTTGATACAAAACTTAATCTATACTGCGTCTTTTAGAGCTTTACGTGCCTTGAATTTTACTGCATTGCGGGCTTTAATTTTAATGGCGGTGCCGGTCTGTGGGTTGCGGCCTGTTCGGGCTTTGCGGCGTACTTTTGAGAAAGTGCCGAATCCTACTAGGGTTACCTTGCCGTCTTTTTTCTTTAGAGTCTTTGTTACACCGTCTGTAAAAGAGCTTAAAGCCTTTGCTGCTGCTGCCTTAGAGATTGCTGCATCTTTTGCCATT
>JAUXBD010000268.1 GCA_030619585.1 Desulfobacteraceae bacterium | reverse complement strand
TTTTTTATCTGTTTCTTAAAAAGAGGCACGACACTGCCCACACTGCCCACAACATTTCCAAAACGGACTATCATAAAACGTGTATTTGAAGAGCCATTGCTGCTTTGAGCCTGAACAAGCATCTCAGACACTCTTTTTGTTGCCCCCATAACATTTGTGGGTCTTACTGCTTTATCGGTTGAAACAAACACAAAGCGCCCTATTTCAAATCTGTTTGCAGCGTCGATCAGGTTATATGTACCTTTAATGTTGTTCTCTATGGCTTTCCATGGCTGAAGTTCCAGCATGGGAACATGTTTGTATGCAGCTGCATGGAAAACAGTCTGGGGTTGGAATCTGTCAAACGCCACATCAATCTGATAAATGTCCTGGATATCCCCCAAAATGGGTTCTATCTTAATATCATGATATTTCTGCTTCAACTCCAACTCAATCTCATAAAGAGGACTTTCCGCCCTTTCAAACAGCACTATTTTTTCCGGCCCAAACCCGCATATCTGCCTGCATAGCTCCGAGCCTATGGAACCACCTGCCCCTGTAACCAGTACGCTCTGATCTTTTAGATAAGCGCCTATCTTTTCTTCATCCAGGTTAATCATTTCACGACCAAGAAGGTCCCTGTATGCAACATCCCTGATGATATTTATCGATACCCTGCCGTTTATGAGCTCTCCCATTCCGGGAACTGTTTTAAATTCTATGCCGCTTTCACTGCAAAGGCTTACAATTCTTCTCATCTGCCGGGAATCTGCCGAGGGGATGGCAATAAGGACCTCGTCTGCCGTTACTTTTTTTGCAATTGCTTTTAACTCGTTAATGCTGCTAAGGACAGGAATCCCATGGATCTTCATCCCAACCTTAGTAAGATGGTCATCGAGAAACCCGACCACCCTGTATCTCAACACATCGTTATCCCGTATCTCTCTGTAAATTTTCTCACCACAATCGCCTGCGCCGATTATCAGCAGTTTTTTAACATCCAAAGACCGTTTTGAAAAAACTCCCCAGATTTGGCCGTCTGATTTAAGCACGGGCATGTCAACGTTAAAACGTTCAAAATAGAAACGGACACACAGCCTGAACCATGAAATCAGAAAAATAGTAAAACACCAGTCTATGATAAAAACCGAGCGTGAATATCCTTCAAATCTGCTTCCGAACAAAATCAATGTAATGATAATCAGTGTGCTGATGCTTGTGGCTTTAATCACATTCAAAAGGTCTGAAATGCTTGTATACCGCCACATACCCCTGTAAAGGTCAAAAAAGTAAAAACATAGTATTTTTATAACCAAGACAAAAGGTAATGCACGGTTAAACATAACCCAGAACCTTGTCGGCACATTAAACTCAAACCGGATCATCTGGGCAAGGTACAAAGAACCTGCAAGAATAAGCAGGTCAACAACCAGAATTATAAAAACATTCTTGTGTAAACGGGGAAATTTTCTCATATGCTTTCTTCTATATCATGATCTTTACATCACATCTACTTGAATTTAAAATATTTAAATTTTAATTTGACAAACAAGCTGAGTATAAATATACACCTTGAGGAAATAATATTAGCTTCATTCGTTTAATTTGCTGAGTGGTTATATTGGTTTGTTTGATATAAACAGAATTTTTTTCCATTAAAACAACACAACCGATCAAACCAATTGAACTATAAGCCATTTCAAAGCCTTCAATTTTGTTCAAGTTCAAGGAAGGCGAAAATTTTAACCGCAGGAATACATAGAGTATTTTGAGGATTAAAATTTGAGCCTGACGCAGAAATTGGGCAAAAGGGGAGGTTTTGAAATGGCTTATAATCATATTGCCGGTTCAGCAAACCGGCTTAAAAATACAGCTAAGACAATCTTATGACCAAGCTTGCTTTATTAACACATATCATTTTTGCATCTATACTGTTTTTTATTTCATCCACCATTTGCATGTTGATAATTAAGAAAATGCAAGTCATTGATATACCAAACCATCGCTCAGCCCATGATACCCCCACCCCGACATCCGGTGGTATTGCCATCGTTGCAACATTTATTATCGGCATAATATCTGTATATATTGCTGGAGATTCAACGATGATCAGGAAAGATTATTTTGTGGGTTTCTCTCTTTCAGCTATCTTTATCGCAGGTATTGCCCTTTATGATGATTTAAGAAAAAAACCACTTATCTTCAAATTGTTAAGTCAACTTACCGGCGTTTTCGTTGTCATGGTTTTCGGTCTTATCCTGCGAGAGCTATCCCTTCCAGGCATAGGAAAAATTCAACTGGGATTTTGGGGATACGTTATCACATTCTTTTGGATAATGGGTTTAACAAACGCATATAACTTTATGGACGGCATAGATGGCCTTGCCGGTGGTACCGCTGTGATAACCAGCCTTTTTTTCAGTGTAATCTGTTTTCAACAGGGCAGCAATTTTGTTTATATTATATGTTATCCTCTTATAGCCGGTTCCTTTGGGTTCTTTCTTTTCAATTTTCCAAAGGCAAAACTTTTTATGGGTGATGTGGGGAGCACTTTTTTAGGTTTTACTTTTGCAATAATTGCTATTATTGCAGCTCTTTATGATCACTCTCACACCTCATTTTTTGTAATGCCGTTGCTGTTGTTTAACTTTATCTATGATACATCTTTTACATTCATATGCCGTCTAATAGGCAAAGAAAATGTAACGAAAGCACATAAGAGGCATCTTTATCAGCTTTTCCACAGGCTTGGATACAGCCATATGTTTGTGAGCTGTTTTCACTTTGCGGTCTGTATTGTTCAAGGAATCGGAGCTTTTATAATGGTAGATATCCAGGGAAGCAAAAGGGCGCTTGTATTTATCCCTTTTCTGATATTTCAGATATTATACTCATCTCTTATTATTAAAAAGGCCAAAAAAGCCAAGCTTATATAGTGCTTGACCGAAAACTCTGATTTTCAGTCAAAAATCTCTTTAAGGGGTGTTTAACAAAGTAATCATAACAGCTTTTATTAAAGTCCTGTTCGTTAACCCATAGAGCCTCACCTTGAACAATGTTAATAAGTTCCATCCGCATGGGTCCCATATCAACAAAAGCTGTCTTCATGGTATAAGGATTTGGCTTTCCCCTGGTCATTGAAAAAGGCACCTGGTATTCCATTGGTTTTACTTATACATTAAATGACTTTTTCCATAAATCTAACGCCTGATCAAAATCATCCACCACAACGCCAATATGATCTAACTTGTAACTGGTTAATTGGAGTTGCCCAATCATGATTACCTCCTAAAAAGTTTTTTATACATGAAATTAGAAAACATCCTCTACACTTAACAAGTGGCATGGGAGTGTCTGGTCTCACAGGTTAAAAAATTTAAGAACCTTAACATAAAAAAGAGCAATATTAAAGGCTTGATACGTAAAATTCACGGCAAAATTTGTTCTACCTTTCAATATATAGAGTATGAGTAGAGTTGATGATCATACACGATTTTGATTAATGACTCATTTCAATATTTTTTCAACTGCCTTATCTACCATGAAGGGCAAGAAGAGCACGAAGGTTATCTAATTTCAAATAATTAAAATTTTTCTTCATGG
>JAUXBD010000062.1 GCA_030619585.1 Desulfobacteraceae bacterium | reverse complement strand
CCTGTTATGATGAAGGGAAAAGATGCGCAGAGACACTTTTTTTTGATTATTACAGGCAAAACAGAGTTAATATCAGGGTGGTTAGAATATTTAACACATATGGGCCGAGAATGCACCCCAATGACGGGCGAGTTGTTAGTAACTTTGTTGTACAGGCCCTTTCAAATAAAGATATAACGGTTTATGGCGATGGTTCCCAGACCAGATCGTTTTGTTATGTGGATGACCTTTTAGAGGGTATGACAAGAATGATGGATGGCCCGGATGATTTTGTGGGCCCGATAAACATAGGCAATTCTGATGAATTCAGTATTAGTGAGCTTGCCAATGAAGTTATAGATCTAACAGGATCAAAGTCAAAGGTTGTCTTTAAACCGCTTCCAACTGATGATCCATTGCATAGGCAGCCGGATATAAGCCTTGCCAGTGAAAAACTTAAATGGCAACCTGTTGTAAAATTGAAAGATGGGTTAAAGAAAACCATAGAATATTTTGATAAAATAATTGCAACGTAAAAATGAAAACCATATTAATAACCGGTGCAGCCGGCTTTGTTGGAAGAGCTCTTTGTGAACAGCTGGCAGCTCATTATAAGGTTATTGGCCTCTATCATAAACAAAAGCCCTTTGATTTAACAAATGCCGCCTGGGAGCAACTTAGCCTGACAGATTTCCATTCCGTATCTGACGTTTGTGAAAAATATTCGCCGGATGTGGTCATTCACTGTGCGGCAATTGCTCACCAGAAGTTTGGAGTAATTGATCGTTCCACCTATCTCCGGGTAAATAGTGATTCAACGAAAAACCTCGCAAATGCAGCTGTGAGAGCTAACCCTGCTGCTAAATTCATATTTTTATCATCAGTATCTGTTTATGGAGAAGACAATCTAAATGAGCCGGCTTCAGAGGATGACCAGTGCAAGCCCACAAGCGATTATGCCCTTAGTAAATTGGAGGCTGAAAAGGGACTTATCGAGTTGTCGAACAAGGGGATTTTACATAATCCTGTGATCCTGCGCCTTGCACCGGTTTATGACCGAATCTGGAGTTTTAATCTTGATCGGCGGGTATTGGCACCCATGAAAATATCGTACATAAGGTTCGGTGCAGGACACCAAAAAATATCCGCCCTTGCTTTAAATAACCTTGTTGATTTTGTGAGTTTTATGCTGGCCAAAGAAAACCAAGATAAATTAGGCCGGATAACATCACCTGAAGCTGAAACGCTACAAACTCCGCTTATTGATATCATCAATGTTTGCGATCCGGTCACTTATGATTTTGACTCTATAATTCAGATTTTTAAAAAATCGGATACTCATCCCACCAGGCCGGTTGTTTGTGTTCCAATGCACATGGTTTACCTCCTTACTATAATTGCAGGAAAGATATTTCATAAGAAGGAGGAATGGTTTCACGCATGTTACAAGAAATTAGCCTTGAATATGGTTTTTGATAATAAAAGAATGCTGAGGACCGGTTTCCAGCCTGTGTATTCTATGTATTCTGTATTTAAAAATTAAGACAACAGCATGTGGAGAGATCACGATATTTGGCTAAATCGATGAAATAATGCTAATAATGATTAAATATAGCATGCTTTTTTGATGGTTAAACTGCATTATAGGAACTCAAGCCACAAAATAATATAATAAACACAAGGCTTAAGGGGCGTTTGCAATGTTTTGGCACAAAATATGATCTGTGAATTTTGCTGAATTTTAATATATGAAATAGTATTGTGTTTGCTCCGAATTTTTATAGATTACATAAAATATTATAAATTAGTTGAAAATATGGGTTGACAGAGGAGAAAGTTTTTGATTTTTTATTACCAGTAAGTAATAGAGCGTTACATTCAAAATTGTCATATCGTGCTGATATGACATATAATTAGCCGATAGTATTATTGTGTGTTAAATAAGCAAACAACTAACGCATAGTAATGGGGGTTAGTAAAGAGGATGAACGCTATTATAAAGAAAAGATTTTAAAATATTTTATGGAAAAAAAAGTAACATTTTTTATGTTCCGGAATGCCGGATCCAGGATAGATAAGTTTACAGTTTCCCGATCCTCTTTGCTATTTACAGGTGTTTTTATTGTAGCCTGTATAATATCAATATGCATTGCTGCTTTCCATTATCATAACTCCAATATAGATTTACTTGAAAATAAAATTTTTGCACAAATAGAGGAGATTAAAAATCAACGTGGACAGGTTCAAACCTTTGCAAATGAAATTAATAGATTAAAATCACAACTTATTCATCTAAATTCCTTTGAGGAAAAAATTAGGGTAATTGCAAATATTGAAAATGCCATTGGTCAGGACAGTCTTTTTGGTGTAGGTGGTTCTGCGCCCGATGATCTGTCTCCCGATATTTCACTTAAAGATAAACACAACAGTCTAATAAGGGAGATGCATCAACAGGTCGATGAGATTGAGAAAGCGTCCGTTAAGCAAGAAAATAAGTTTAAATCCCTTTTGTCAAGTCTTGAGGATAAACGTAATCTACTGGCATCAACACCTGCTATTATGCCCACAGATGGATGGATGTCATCAAGCTTCGGGTATAGAATTTCTCCTTTTACAGGGCGACGTGAATTCCATAAAGGCCAGGACATAGGAGCACGAAAAGGTGAACCTGTTCGTACAAGTGCAAATGGCGTAGTAACATACGCAGGTGTTAAAGGGTCGTTTGGCACAGTGGTGGTTGTGAACCATGGTCATGGAATGGTTACCCGTTACGCTCACTTATCAAAGGCATTGAAAAAAAAGGGCGACGCAGTAAAAAGAGGAGATATTATCGGAAAGGTTGGAAATACAGGTCGAAGCACAGGTACCCACCTTCATTATGAGGTTGTATTAAACGGAGTAAGGGTAGATCCAAGAAAATACATAATCAACTAACTTTTTTAGCTCAAAATTTCCTGGCAATATAAAAAACAAGTAGCATCAAATACCGGTTTATTGTTAAGGATTAGTATAAAGGCATCCTGTTTTCCCATACATGATGTCTTTATATTTGACAATTTGTGTGGAAAAGGCTGAGGTAATAGTAGTGGAACAGTTAAAAGGATTTCAAAAAAAATATTTAAAAGGGCTTGCACATGGATTGAAGCCAGTTGTTTTTATTGGGCAAAAAGGTTTTTCAAGTTCAGTGGAAAAGGCTATTGATGATGCTTTGAACAAACATGAACTTATTAAAGTGAAGTTTATTGATTTTAAGGAAAAGAGCAGGAAAAAAGAGATCCTGAACATTATTCAAAAGAATGCAGATTGTGAAGAAGTCGGAATGATAGGTCATGTGGCAACAATATTTCGCAGGCACAAAGAAACGGAAAAAAGAAAGATTGTTTTACCCGAAAAAGATAGATAAAGGGTTAAAGTTTACCCATAAAGGCCGAAAAATTCTAAAATTATAACGTATTCCTACCCCTTAAGATAAGTCCTGCGGAATCCATCAAGCATATATATACAAAGTGGTATGAAAAGAATCCAGGAACAGGCTTTAAAGTAATCAATAAGTTCACGGGAGAAATGAGCGCTTACAAAAGGCTGTTGAAAAATAAGGATTAAAAGCATCATAAAACCTGAAAACATAACAGGAATAAGGAAGTATTTATAAAATGGATGTTTAAATGCGTTGGAGTGACTTATAAAATCCATTTTGCTGTACATTATCAAAGAGACAAAGATTATTGAAATAGATAGAAGATATATGTTTTCGAAAAATGTAAAAAAGATCAACACGGCGCCTGCTCCGGAAGGAGAGGGTAGACCTACAAAGTCGTTTTTTTCGCTTTGGTCCTCCTGCTGCTGTGTAAGTACTGTGAATCGGGCCAGTCGAAGATGAACATAAGTAAAGTAAAACAGGGCAAGAATAATTCCCAGATATGATAATGATCCGCCTTTTATAGCGGAAAATCTTATAAAAATTACCATGGCAGTTGCGAGACCAAAAGTCGAAAGGTCAGTTGAAGAGTCAAGACAGGCTCCAAAATCAGAATAGGATTTGAGCTTTCTTGCAAAGGGGCCGTCAAGGGCATCGCAAAGTGCTGCAGCTAAAATCCAAAAAAGTATGACAAATGATCGATGTTGTACTTCTACTTCAGGCATTGCAAAGAAAACAGCTGTTACACCGCAAAGGTAGTTGCCGATGGTAAAAAGATTTGGGATCATGACTATATACCATGGTCGGTTTGATTCCTCCCTTTGTGATCTTGAATAATCATTTACGTATGAGAAAGACTTAAAGAAAGGGAAAAGTGATATCACAGTACAGAAACAAAGGAGGATTGTTCCCCATAAAAGCATGTTAGGGGGGAAAAGTTTTGCTATTGAATCCAGAAGAATAGTGCCGGGAAGGACATCGGTGCGAAGAAGAAATATATACAGAACCGTAAACTGGACTCCTGTCTTTATTTTTCCCAGCCAACGCGCACTTACATCTTCACCTTTCCTTTTAAGCAGAATGCGTTGTATCATACTTATTATCTCTCTGGCAAAAACAATAATCAGGGCCCACCATTTTAAACCCCCATACATAAATGCAGTAATGGCAAGGCAGAATGTAACCCACTTGTCAGAAGCAGGGTCAAGTGACTTACCGTCTTCAGTTACAGCATTCCATTTTCTGGCAAATTTTCCATCCAGATAATCAAAAAAGCATATCAAGGCAAACGAGAGATGAAAGGAAAGAGTGAAAAAAGGGTTATGAAGCTGGTGAAAATAGTGTAAGACAAGTATCCATATTCCCAGAGGAAAACGTAAGGATGACATAATGTTAGGTATATATATCGTATATTTCCCAAACCAGGGATGGATATTATCTTCCGGGTTTTTCTTTTTCGGCCCCATTATGAAAATAGTTGTCAGGGTCAAAATAACAAAAACCAGTAATAGATTGATGCTTCCCTGGAAAAAAGAATTTTCCAAATAAAACTGTATCATTGAATTTGATTATTCCTTTTTTTTAGGTTTTTGGGTGAAAAGAGGTTAATGGAATATGCCGGACATGTCAACGGGTATTGGTGAGGAATGGCTATTGGTGAAGCAACCGGGGCAATCGCATGTACCTCACGGGTACTGGTTCTGCACATCAAGTCATCACACCGTTGTAGGACATCAGTCAGTTCGTTTTGTTTTGTAGATGATAATTAGTATAACAGTAACAATAGATAAAGAGACCAGGGATAGCATTTTAAAGACACTCTCTATTCCGGATGTGGCCTCAATTCCTTGAACCATTTTAACTGCCAGAGCTCCTATACCAAAGGTCGCAACGAATTTGGTGCCATAAGCTGAGTGCCGGAGTTTTTTAGGAGTGTACCTTGCAACCAATGTGTTTTCAATGGGCTGCATCCCAAGAAGAAAGAAAAAGTATATAATGGCCAAAGCAACCAAAGAGATATCGCTTGCAAAGGAGATAAGAAATGCAAAAGGAACAATGATCAGATGAAAAGAGAGATAACATAGTCTCAAGTCAAACCGTCCGGCCATTCGCCCTCCCGTGAATTGTCCAGCCATTCCCACCAGAAATACTACTGATGTAACTGAAGTTGCTACAAGGTTTTTAGGAACTTCCGTAACTGTTAGGGATGAAATCCACTGAAAAATTCCCGAACCCTTCATGCTTAGAAAAGTAGGCAGTATAACTGTTGAGCCGCGGTAAGCAATGCCACCTAGCATCATAGCAACAAGAAGAATGAGAAAAATCTGAAGGTTTCCACCGTTTTCTTCAGGCAGTGTCTTATCTTTTACCAGGGCCAGTGTGATCGGGAAAAAGAGCATGATTATAACACCTAAAAAGTTCAACCCTCCCAAAATCACATAGGATACCTTCGGCCCCCAGAGCCAGCAGATTATTCCCGTAGATACAGGAGCCATTGCAAGGCCAAGGTTGCCAAACATTCCATTATATCCCATGCCCATGCTTACATGCCTAACCTCTTTTGAAATCAGCCCCAAACCTATGGGGTGATATATGCCTGAAAACAATCCCAGTCCGGCAAGGGAAAGCACCATAGGTTGCACAGAATCTATGCTTAGGGCTGCAGCCAGGCTACTACATCCGGCGCCAAGATAAAAAAGAAAAAAAAGGGCTTTGCACCCCATCGATCAGCGCCAACGCCCCAGGGAAGGGCGGTGACTCCAAAAAGAAGATACATTAAAAATGATATCCCCACTACATCCATCATATCCTTGCCGAGATGTACTGAAAGTGGAAGAACCACAGCAGGAAAAGCCAGCATGTTATAATGGCTCATGAAATGGCCGAAACAGCTGGTTATCAAAATATTGCGTTCCCTGGAATCAAATTTAAGTGTTGTTTGCTGCGTCATAGTTTATCCGGTATCCTTATTTTTATTATGTCTATCCATAATTTAGCCAAGCTTAATGGGTTTGTGGCCTGTTGTCAGTTGCATCGTTAAATACTTGGTTTGCCATTGTCCAGTTAGCCGGTTGCTTCTAAGTTGCTCAATGATTCTTCAAATGTAGATTTTTTTTCTAAATCACAGGCAACCCGTAACGAGTGACAGACAATGCTTTGAGAGTCACACAGTTAAGGAATCGGACGCTGTTTACATATGCAAGGTATACATAATGTAATTTTGTGTCAATATGACAACATGCAAGCTTAATAATATGCCTTGAAATTGGAGCATGTCTTTAATGCGAACCTTTGGGTTTAATTCCCCGCTGCTTGCAGGGTTAAAAATAAGCAGCCCCGGAAGCCCTTGCGGAAAAACGGACCCGGACTTTTCCGCACATGCTAAAAATCTGGAAAATATCAACACCCACGACAGAAGACGGCCCCATATGGATGGCTTTAAATAACGAGGCGGAGGTTATCTTTGATTTTTGGGTGCGCTGTCCGGAGTGTAATGCCTGGCAGCTCATGACCTTTGACCATATAAAGTTTCCAAAAGACGTGCGAGATCCGCGCAAGGTCAAGGCCCAGACCCTTGCCTGGTATGAATGCAAAAGCTGTCAGGCGAAAAGGGATGACGATATCAGAAACTATGCGGTCCGGCGCGGCCGGTGGCGGGACCGCGACAAGGGCTTGACCTTAAACAGCTATTTAAAAACCTTCAAACCCAAAGCCATCGGCTTTCATATACCTTCCTGGCTCTCTTATTTTGTCAGCCTTTAGGGCAGCATCATAGATGAAAGAGACTGGTTTCAAACATTGGGGTCACTGGAAATTATGTCCTCATTAATCTCAATTCATTAAATTCATACCATTTAATTCTCTCTTTTTTAAAATAATCCATT
>JAUXBD010000375.1 GCA_030619585.1 Desulfobacteraceae bacterium | reverse complement strand
TTTGACTCCTCTACCCCCTCTTTCCATCCAAAGCGGAAATCCTGGTAATAAAACTCAACACCTGTGGATTTTCCTATCGCCTCTCCCACAGACTTTAAAAGATCATGCTTTTGGAATTTACTGTAAAGCAATGTTGTGGAAAAACAGTCAAATTTGCCTTTCTTTGCAACAAGAGCGGCTGCCTTAAGACGCTGCTCATAGCAAAAAAGACATCTATCCGATTCCCTGAATATGATATTTTGCAAAAAACCCTCAAGGTCATAGCCTTGTTGATCGATTATTTTCAGATCAATTATAGACCCATAATCTTCAAGCGTTTTCTGTCTCTTCATACACTCTGTATATGGGTGAATGTTGTGCCTGAAAAAAAATCCCATTACATCAAAATTTTCCTGCCTGAGAACCTTAACCGGATAGATCGCGCAGGGTGCGCAGCATGTATGAAGAAGGATTTTCAATTTCTATTTCCGAAAATAGCGGTGCCGATACGAACAAGAGTTGCCCCCTCTTGTATGGCGACTTCAAAATCACCTGTCATTCCCATTGAAAGCTCATCCATATGAACATTTGACAGGTTTTTTTTTTCTACAGTATCTGCCAGACTTCGAAGTGAGACAAAAAAGGGCCGAACCTTTTCAGGTTCATTGTAAAAAGGCGGTATTGTCATAAGCCCTTTTACAGAAAGGTTCTCTATCTGACTTATGGAGGTTATTAAATCAACAGCACCCTTTTCATACACCCCTGATTTTGAGATCTCTTCTCCTGTGTTAACCTGCACAAGAATCTTCTGAATTTTATCAATTTTCTTAGCCTGCTTGCTTAGTTCTTTGGCAAGTTTCAGGTTGTCCACCGAATGGATAAGATCAAAATACTTTACAGCATATTTTGCTTTATTTGTTTGAAGACGCCCTATAAAATGCCATGCCACACTCTTAGTTGTTGAAGATAAGACGTTTATCTTCTCCATTGCCTCCTGTATATAACTCTCTCCGAAGATAAGCGCTCCTGAATCAAATGCTTTTTGTATTTTTCCCACCGGCATTGTCTTGCTAACAGCAACAAGCCTGATAGAGCCTGGGTCACGACCACATGAACAGGCTGCTTTTTTAATACGATCATCTATTTTTTCCAATCTTGATTTCAATATATAAAACCCTTACCCCCCGTTAGAATTCAGTTCGCCGCCTATCTTTATAACCTTTTCTTTTAAAAGAGTTTCTATTACTTCACACACTGGCAGGCCAACAACATTTGTATATGATCCGTTTATACATTTCACAAGAAAAGTGCCAAACCCCTGGATTGCATAGGCGCCTGCCTTGTCAAAAGGTTCATCTGTATGTATGTACCACTCGATCTCATCATCAGACAACTCTTTAAAAAGCACATCGGTCTTTATGTTTTCTGAGATGGCTCTGTTCTTTTCCAAGCAACATATGGAAAAACCCGTAAACACCTGGTGGACCTGTCCGCTTAGTTTTTTTATCATGTTGCGGGCATCTTTTTTTGAGTCCGGCTTGCCAAGTATTGCACCGCCTATCAGAACCACTGTATCAGCACCGATAACCCAACTTTTCGGATATTTTTTTGACACTTCATCCGCCTTGGCCCTGGCAAGTGTCATAACATAGGTTTCAGGTGTAGACATCGGTATGGCGGATTCATCTACACTGCTTGGTATAACGGAAAATTTTAGTCCTGCCTGTTCCAGAAGATATTTTCGTCTGGGGGATTTTGAAGCAAGAATCAGCATTGGATCTTTTGAAGATTTTTTCATAAGGATTTTTTATCAGATGACACCTGGTTTGACAAGCATCAAGATCGGAAAGTTTAATCGGTTTATTGGTTAAAAAGGATCACTTTTTTATAAAAAAGTTTAATGGCCTGAAACAATTTTTATAAAAACTTTTTATTTTTTCCAATCACCCAGCCTTTCTGTTTACCCAACAACCTGTTATTCCAGAGTTTAATATATCCACACAGATTTGAATAATTCTTGCATACATAAAATTAAAATACAGCTGTTCTTCACTCCACATCTACTATTTTAAAATCGCTACTGTTCTTACAACGAAAAGATGCAGTTTGAATCCTGAGTCCGTTTTGTTGAAATAGTCGAACCTGTTAAAGGTGCCTTGAATAAAACATATCTATTATTAACAAAAAAGGAGCTTAATCATGAATCGCAGAAAAAAAATTGTTAACCGAAGAAAAAACCAAAGGTTCAATGTGAACAAGACTATGTTTGCCGTGCTAAAGCCTGAGTATACACAAATGGGTAAGCTAATAGACATAAACACAACAGGGCTTGCGTTTCAATACATCAACTGCATTGAGGACACACAGACATATACCCAAGCTACCGAACTTGCGATATTTCTGAATAAGGGAAATGTTTATCTGGATTATATACCGGTTAAAACAACTTATACATGTGAGATCGAAGACGATCTTTTTTACAATTCAACAAAAGCTATGCATGTTAGCGTCGAGTTTAAGGAACTTAT
>JAUXBD010000320.1 GCA_030619585.1 Desulfobacteraceae bacterium | reverse complement strand
TATAAAGAATCTTATAAACTATTAGATTATGAAATTTTCACAAGCAGAAAAGGGACGCGTTTTTATTATAAGGCTTGAGCACGGAGAGATTCTTCATGAGGAGATAGAAAAGTTTGCTTTGGTCCACAAGATTGAAACAGCAGTCCTGACAGTAGTTGGTGGTGTTGATAAAAACAGTAAGCTTATTGTGGGGCCGGAGAAAGGTGATACAACCCCTGTGGTTCCAATGGAGCATATTTTAGATAATCCCCACGAAGTGACAGGCACCGGGACAATCTTTCCCGATGAAAATCAAAACCCTATTTTACATATGCACATTGCATGCGGCAGGCGATCATCAACCATAACCGGTTGTGTTAGAAACGGTGTAAAAATCTGGAATGTGATGGAGATAATGCTAATCGAACTTGTCGGAACACAGGCAAAACGTGTTGTCGATTCAAAGACAGGGTTTAAACTGCTTGAACCCTAATACGTGATATAAGGGCAATATGGATTATATTAATTGGCTTGAAAATCATTGCAATGAGAAAATTGTAAGTGACAAAGAAGCAGTATCAAAGATAAAAGGGGGTAGCCGTGTTTTTATAGGCACAGGGTGCGGAGAACCGCAGCATTTGATCAAAACCATGGTAAATGATTTGAACCTGCAGGATATCATGATTTATCAAATGCTTTCCATGACCCTCTCCCAGTTTGTTGACCAGGAGTCTTTTCTCAGTCGTTTTTCCCTTAAACTTTTCTTTATAAGTCGGAAGATGAGAAAAGCAGCCTTTGAAGGAAAGATAGATTATATACCCGCATACCTTTCACAGATACCAAGGCTTTTTTATAGTCACAGGATTGGCCTCGATGTGGCGCTGGTGCAGGTCAGCCCGCCCGGCAAATTCGGATATTGCAGCCTTGGGATCTCTGTTGATATCACCCGGTCGGCAATGGCAAATGCCTCAATAGTAATAGCTCAAATCAATCCTAAAATGCCAAGAACACACGGCGACAGTTTTGTTCATGTGGATGAGATAGACTATATGGTGCTCCATGAGGAACCCCTTGTTGATGCTGTTCAGAAGTTTAAGGACAACGATATTACCAGAAGAATAGGGCATTATGTGTCCCAGCTTGTTCCTGACAATTCCACACTTCAGGTAGGGTTCGGGCATCTTCCCAATACAATTCTAAAGTATCTGGACTCAAAGAAAAATCTCGGAATACATACCCAGGTGATTACAGATGGTTTTCTGCCGCTTTTCAAGAAAAAAGTTATTACCAATAAAAAGAAATCCCTGATTCCAGGAAGGTCGGTAGCCTCTTTGTGCATGGGATCCGATGAACTTTACAAATATGTTGACAACAACCCCATGTTCTATATTCGATCCTCTGAATGGGTTAACGACCCAACGGTTATCGCACGTAACAACAACCTTATATCCATAAGTTCAGCCCTTGAAGTAGACCTTACAGGGCAGATATGTTCCGATTCAATGGGATACATGTTCTACAGCGGTATCGGCGATCAGGTGGATTTTTTAAGGGGCAGCGCCATGTCAAAAGGCGGTTTTTCAATAGTCGCTCTGCCTTCAACAGCCCAAAATGAGAAAATATCACGTATTGTATCACATCTAAGCGAAGGCGCAGGGGTAGCGACCACCAGGGGGGATGTGAACTTTGTTGTCACTGAGTATGGCATTGCTGAGCTTCAGGGCAAGGGGATATATCAGCGAGTTATGGAGCTTGCCCAAATTGCTCACCCCAAATTTCGTGAAAAACTTGTGGATGAGGCAAAAAAACATCATTATATTTTTGCAGACCAGATGCCGCCGTCTAAAGATGACCTTATCTTCCTTGAAGATTACAAAACCACTTTGGCTTTAAAAAATGGTAAATCAGTTGAGTTTAGACCTATCCTGCCTTCAGATGAGTTTTCTTACAGAAACTTTTTCTACTCGCTCAAGGAGGAGACCATCTATTTTAGATATTTTCACAGGATGAAAATATTCTCCCATGAGATGCTTCAGCAACAATGGGCAAGCGTGGACTATAGAAAAAACATCACTATTATAGGCTGGGTGCAAAAAGGCGGGCACAAGGAGATAATGTCCATAGGGTCCTATGCAGCAGAAAATGAAAACAGGGCTGAAGTCGCTTTTGTTGTCAGAGAGGATTTTCAGAACATGGGGGTTGCATCTTACCTGCTGGATGTTTTGGAAAAAATTGCAAAAGAGAACAACTTCAAAGTATTTATTGCAAAGGTCCTAAAAGAAAACTCTGCAATGATCAGTGTTTTTAAGAAACGATATCCAATGCTAAAATCTTCAATGGGATATGACAGTGAAGTTGATATTGTGATGGATTTTGATGATAAATGAAAATCGGATCTTCAGAGTGGAAAAACCTTGTTCAAATGGGAAGCAATTCCTTGGGGGTAGGTATTGATGCCTCAAAAATTGATCAGATAACAATACATGCCCTTGAATTAATAAGATGGAATAGAAAAGTAAATCTGACTGCCATAACCGATCCCGTGGAAGTTGCCGTAAAGCACTATATTGATTCGGCAGTGCCTGCCAGGTTCATTAAACCAGGATTTTCAATTATAGATATTGGTTCAGGGGGAGGGTTTCCGGGAATTGTACTTAAAATCCTCATACCATCCTCACATGTTACACTTGTGGAGTCATCACGAAAAAAGGTGAGTTTTTTAAAACATGTGATAAGGACTATAGGCCTTGAAGATATAGAGGCGCTTCATGTAAGAGTTGAAGAGCTTTTAGATAATTCCGGATATTTAAATAAATTTAATGTTGCCACATGCCGTGCTTTTACGCAACTGGACAAATTCATTAAGGTCGCAAAGCCCTTTATATTAAACAATGGTATCATGATTGCTCTAAAAGGTAGGAGTTTTAAAAAAGAGACCCTTTTGTTAGAAAGAAACAACATCAAGCATAATGGCAAGATGGAGAGGGAAATTGAG
>JAUXBD010000347.1 GCA_030619585.1 Desulfobacteraceae bacterium | reverse complement strand
TAACGCAGATTGTTAAAGGACAAAATTACAAGAGAAGAAGTTAAGAGGATAAGAGGTTGAGAAGATAATAAGCAAGAAGGTAAGCAGTTGAGGACGAGACCCACAGATTTCGAAAATTTATTTGAATTATTTTCATCTGCTATTTTCAGCGGGACAATCTTCTTATCCTCTTATCCTCTTATCTTCTCAACTTCTTGCTATTCACTAATCTGCGGGAATCTGCGTAATCTGCGGATACTATTTTTAAAAAAAGGAGGATAGCCCGTATTGGGCGGAGTATAAATGACGGATCATAAAGACACAACATACGATCTTTGCGTAATAGGCTGCGGGCCGAGCGGTTTTGCAGCGGCCATGAGGGCTTTTGATTTTGGCAAACATGTGTGCATTATAGAAAATGATGAGATAGGCGGTGCAGGTGTCAGGTGGGGCGCCCTTGCTTCAAAGACTATGTGGGAGCTGTCCAGAGATTATGCTGTGGCTGCAAAGACAGATCGGGGTTATCGCATATCAGGACTGGAACCGGATTATGCAATTGTACGGGATACGGTGGCAAAGGCAATAAGAGAAAAACAGGACCAGATGACCTCACAGATAGAGACCTTTTCTCCCGGCAGATGGGAAGGCCCTGGTTCTCTTACACTAAAGCGGGGGTGCGGATCTTTTGCTTCAAGCCAAAAGGTGAAGATAGTATGTGAAGATTGCAAAGAAGAGTTTGTTGATGCTGATAAATTTGTAATTGCAACAGGCTCAAAGCCACGGTGTTTTCCAGGAGTGGAATTTGATCATGAACGGATTCTTAGTTCAGACTCAATGTTAGATTTAACCCAATTTCCAAAAAGATTGATCATCATAGGGGCCGGTATTGTCGGCTGCGAGTATGCCACAATTTTTTCTAACTTCAGCCATACTAAGGTTTATCTTGTGGATCACATGGATAGCGTAATTCCATATGAAGATAATGATGTGAGTGAATTTGTAAGCACCTGCCTTGAAAATAACGGTGTTGAAATTTTTCATTCAGCGGTCTTAAAGGATATTATAAAGCAAGAAGAACATCTTGATGTGATACTCGAGTTTAATGATGGCCGTAGTCAGGTTGTTGAAGCAGATGCAGCTCTGATATCAATTGGAAGAGAGCCCAATCTTTCATGTTTGAACCTTGAACATGCCGGAATAATCCCTGACAAAGACGGAAGGGTCAACACGGATGAAAACTGTATGGTCAGTTCAAATATATATGCGGCAGGCGATGTGACCCATCTTCCGGCGCTGGTAAATATTGCTGAAATGGAAGGGCGGCATGCTGTAATGAGTATGTTCGGTCAGCCGAAAAGGCCTTTGAGCTACAAAGATATGTCCACGATCATGTTTTTTCAACCGGCTGTGGCGGCTGTTGGTATGAATGAAAAGATGTGTAGAAAAAAGAAAGTTCCATATAGAGCTGCATACTATGCCAACTCTTTTCTGCCCAGGGCAATTGCCATGAGAGCTTTGAACGGATTTGTAAAAATTATAGCAACAGACGAAAAGGAGCCAAAGATACTGGGAATGAGGGCAGCAGGGCCTCAAGTTTCAAGCACGGTCATGTCTGTTGCCCTTTTTATGCAGCAGGAGAAAAGTATCAGAGAGATGCTCAGAGCCCTTTATCCCCATCCGACCATGTCCGAAGCGATCCAGGAGTGTGTTCGGATGCTTCTGGGGGAATCGATTTTTAAGCCCTCAGCATTTCCGGAATCTTTGAAAATATGGACCTGGAAGCCAGAATAGAAATGATTAGAATGTTTTAAATAAACCTTATATTGTAAATATTACGGATATGTTTTTTAAATTTAACACATGAACAAATACAAACAATTAAGCAAAACGAGGTGCATATGAATGAAACAGCGGACATTAAAAATACCGGACTAAGGGGCATTACAGTTGCAAGCTCTAGAATCTGTGATGTAAACGGCAATTTAGGCAAGTTGATATACAGGGGGTTCCTTGTAACAGATTTGGCTACCACAGCTTCGTTTGAAGAGGTAGTTTATCTTCTTTTGTTTGAAAGGCTTCCCTCTGCAAAGGAGTTAAGCTCTTTTAGAAATCAGCTGGCAGACCATAGGAATTTGCCTTCCGACATTATAAAAGCGCTTGAAACAATGCCAAAAGATGCGCTTCCCATGGATGTTTTACAGGCATCCATACCAATGCTTGCCAGCCATGATCCTGATATTAAAAATGCATCCCAGGATGCAAGTATTAGGATGGCTGTAAATCTTGTTGCCAAAATAGCATCTATAGTTGCAGCATGGGACCGCATAAGAAATGGCAAGGAGCCTGTTATGCCAAAGTCGGACTTAAACCATGCTGCAAACTTTTTGTATATGCTTAGTGGAGATGTGCCTGATGACGAACTTACAGGTTTTTTTGATACCTGCCTTGTTCTACATGCGGAACATTCATTTAACGCGTCAACATTTTCAGCACGTCAGATAGCGTCAACAAGAGCCCATATATACGCAGCTATAACAGGAGCCGTGGGCTCCCTGTCAGGAGAACTGCACGGGGGAGCAAATACCCGGGTTATGGAGATGTTGAAAAAAATCAATAGCGTTGATGCTGTGGAGGATTTCATAAGTGAAGAACTTAATGCCGGTAGAAAAATAATGGGGCTGGGTCATGCTGTATACAAAGTTGACGACCCAAGAGCCCTGATTCTCATGCCCATGTCCAAGAAAATGGGAGAGCGCAC